>JBJMLJ010000232.1:0-12641 GCA_045805365.1 Thermoleophilaceae bacterium | reverse complement strand
TCTTTCCCTTCCTGGCCGAGGCCGCCTGGCTCCTGCGGGCCGGCCGGCTGCCCGTTCCCAAGCGAGCCGTCAGGACGCCGCTGGCGGTGGCCGGCGTGCTGATCGTGTCCCTCGCCCTGGTCGAGGGGACTCTCACTTCGCGGGGCGCCTGGATTCAGGGGGTCAGCCTCTTCTCGCGGATCGTTGAGATTCCGGGAATCCTGCTCGTGGGATTCGAGACGCCGGCGCCGTATGTCGTCGCCGGGCTCGCGGGGGTGCTGGCGGCGGTCGGCCTCTGGCTCGTCGTGGCCCGCGGCAGCGCCAGGGAGAGGCGCGGCGCATCGATCGCCGCCGTGGTGGGTGGCATGGCCGTCGTGTTGCCGACCGTGCTGGCGCTCGTCGGTGTCGACTACCTGCTCTACCGGAGCGTTCTCGCCGCCGCCCTGCCGCTGGCCGTCCTGCTCGGAGCCGGGCTCGGAGCCGCGCGCGCGGGGTACCTCGGCGCGGCGGCGGCCGGTGGACTGGTGGCCATCTCTCTGGCCGTGGTCGCCCTCACAGCCTGGGAGCCCAAGTACCACCGGGACGACTGGCGCTCGGCGGCCCGCGCCGCAGGTCCGGCCACGACGCCGCGTGTGGTGGCGGCTACGCCCGGCTCCCCGGGCTGGAACCCGCTCGAGTACTACCTCGCCGCGACCCGCCCGCTCCCGAGGCGAGGCGCCGTGGTTCGGGAGGTCGACGTGATGATGCTGCCCCACCGTCCTACCGGAGCGCTCGCGGATGCCCGGCTCCCGCTGGACCGCCCGCCTCCACCGCCGGTGGCCGGCGAGCGGCTCGTCGAGCGGCGCCGCGGCAAGCACTACCTCCTGTTCAGATACCGCTCGCCGGAGCCGACGCTCGTCACCCGCGCCGACCTCCGGGCGCGCCGGCTCGGCCTGGGCGAGCCGGTGATGCTCTTCCAGCCGGCGGGGTAGGCCGGGGCTAGCTCCGCACCAGCACCGCCCACGGGCGACCCTGGTCGACCCCGGAGCGGGCGACCCGCCAGCCGCGGCCGGGCCTCGCGATGAAGCGCGCGACCGCCGGGTTGGCGGCGAGGGTGGGATCGGCATAGAGGAGCTTGATGCCCGCTGCGTCCAGTCCGCGGGCCGGGTCGGGCGTCTGGATCGTGAAGTAGTTGAGGACGTGGCAGCTGCGGACAGGCCGCAGGTAGAAGCAGATGTCGTCGCCGAAGGCGACCGGAGCCATCGCGAAGCGCTCGCCCGTCCCGATCCGGTCCCTGAAGGGCCGGAGCCGGTGGTAGGCGTCGGCGAGCGGCGTCGACTGCGGCTTGTAGTGGACCGGCAGCAGGGCGAGCAGCAGCACCGGCACGGCGATCGCCGCGATGGCGGTTACCCGCTCGAGGCGGTAGCGGCGGGCCAGCGCGGACAGCGCCAGCCCGGCCGCCAGCATCACCACGGCGCTGAGGCCGAAGATGAACGACGGGCGCGGCCTGACGAAGAACGTGCACGTGATCAGGGTGCCGAGCCCGATCGCGGCGAGCGCCAGCCAGGCGAGGCGCTGCCGGCGAAGCTCGTCCCCCCACTCGGCGCGGTCGAGCCAGAGGGCGCGGCCGCCGGCCACCAGCAGCGCGAGCAACAGAAGCGACAGCACCCCGGCGTAGCCGCGGCCGACGTCGGCCGCCACGAAGTCGGGGTTCTCGTGGTCCCAGACCGCCTGGAACAGCCCAAGCTGGAGGCCGTTTGGGACGAGGCGGGCGTGCCAGGCGGTGAAGGCGGCCATCGCCCGCGCGTTCTCCGACCAGGCGGTCGTGAAGCTCGGGTGCTCCTCGCCGAAGGTCTGCTTCATCAGCACGCGGCAGGAGAGGAAGGGGTTGAGCTTCACGTCCGTGTGGCGCTGCTCGTAGTTGATGGCGAAGTGCTGGCAGAGCGCGGTCTTCTGCCTGTGCTCGAGCCGGGTCCGCAGCGCGCCGTCCTTCTCCACGCCGCGGCTGTAGGCGAGACCGGCGATCAGGACGACGACCAGCAGCGGCACCGCGGTCGCCGCGAGCGGCCAGCGGCGCCCACGGGTGGCGAAGGCGAGCCCGACCACGAGCAGCACGAGTACGAACACCGTCTCGTTGCGTACGAGCAGCGTCGCGAGAAGCGCCAGGGCAAGCGCCCAGCCCCGCCGCCAGGGGCCCGGGTCGTCCGTGAGTAGCAGCGCCGTCCCGAGGAGGAACGGCGTCGCGAACAGGTGGACCTCGTATAGGGCGTCGAAGTTGGTCGGGAGCACCGCCCACCAGCAGGCGGCGAGCAGTGCCGGAGCGGCCGGCATCAGCCGCCGCGCGAGCGCGAGCACGAGGACGGCCAGTGCCAGGGCGATCAGCGCCCGGTGGAGGTTCTCGCCGACCTGGGCGTCGCCGCCGATCAGCTTGCGGACCGTCCCGTAGTAGGCGCTGTAGAGCGGCGACCAGGCCAGGTTCAGCTTGCCGTGATCGGCCCAGAGGACGGAGTCCGAAAAATAGCGGGAGGCGTCCCCCGGCGTGAGGTCGTTGCGCCAGAAGCCCCAGAGGGCCCGCCCCTGGACGAGGACGACAGCCGGGTAGGCAAACGACCACCTAGCCGGGAGTCGAGCGATTCTGCCGGCCGCCAGCCGCCAGTCGCCGGCTATTTCAAGAAGCCCTCGTAGTTGCGCATCATGAGCTGCGCCTCGAGCTGCTTCATCGTGTCGAGGGCGACGCCCACGACGATCAGCAGCGAGGTGCCGCCGAAGAAGAAGTTGGCGCTCGTCTGGTTGATCAGGATCGTCGGCAGCGCGGCCACCGCGGCGAGGTAGAGAGAGCCTGGGAATGTCAGCCGCGCCAGGATGCGGTCCAGGAACTCCGCCGTCGGTCTTCCAGGCCTCACCCCCGGGATGAAGCCTCCGTACTTCTTCAGGTTGTCGGCCTGCTCGACCGGGTTGAAGGTGACCGCCGTGTAGAAGTAGGTGAAGAGGATGATGAAGACCGATTCGCCGATCACGTAGGGCGCGGCGCCCGGGTTGAAGAAGGTGGAGAGATCGCGCGCCCAGCTCGTGTGCAGCAGCTCGCCGACGGTCGGCGGGAAGGCCATCAGCGAGGCGGCGAAGATCACCGGGATGACGCCTGCCATGTTGACTCGCAGCGGCAGGTAGGTGGACCCACCGCCGGCCATCCGCCGGCCCACGACTCGCTTGGCGTATTGGACGGGGATCCGCCGCTGGCCCTCCTGCATGAAGACGACGAAGGCCACCACGGCCAGAGCCACGAACGGCATCATCACCTTGAAGACCTGATCCGGGTTGTTCCACCAGGACGAGATCCCGTTCGGGATGCGGGCGGCGATGCTGGCGAAGATCATCAGCGAGATGCCGTTGCCGATTCCGCGCTGCGTGATCAGCTCGCCGAACCACATCAGCAGGACGCAGCCCGTGGTCAGCGTCATCACGATCACGAAGACCCGCCCGAAGGTGAAGTCCTTGATGATGTCCTCGCTCCCGCTCGAGAACGTGCGGAAGAGGAAGACGTAGCCGATCGACTGGCCGAAGGCGAGGGCGACGGTCAGGTAGCGGGTGTACTGGGTGATCTTCTCCTGCCCGACCTCGCCCTCCTTGCGGAGCTTGTCGAGCGAGGGCACCACGACCGTGAGCAGCTGCAGCATGATCGAGGCCGTGATGTAGGGCATGATCCCGAGCGCGAAGATCGCGAAGCGCTGGAGCCCACCGCCCGAGAAGAGGTTGAGGAAGCCGAGCACGTTCGAGCCGGTGAAGTGCTGCGAGATGTCCTTGACTGCCTGGACGTTGATGCTCGGCGCCGGGATGTAGGCGCCGATCCGGTACAGGGCGAGCATCCCGGCCGTGAACGCCAGCTTCTTCCTGATCTCTGGAACCCGCAGTGAGTTCAGGAAGGTCCGGATCATCGTTACGCCTCGATCAGCTGGCAGGTGCCGCCGGCGGCCTCGATCTTCTCACGCGCGGTCTTGGAGAAGCCGTGGGCGTGCACGGTCAGCGATTTCGAAAGCTCGCCCTGGCCGAGCACCTTGACCGGGACGTCCTTGCGCGTGGCGAGGCCGTTCTCGCGGAGCGAGTCGGGGGTCACCTCGGCGCCGCCGTCGAAGCGCGCCTCGAGGTCCTTGAGGTTCACGGGCTGGGTCCTGGTGCGGAACTTCTCGAACGGCATCGACGTCTTCTTGGTCGGGCCGCGCAGCTTGCGCATCCGCATGTGGAGCGGGTTCTGGCCGCCCTCGAAGTTGACCCGCTTCTTGGCGCCGGAGCGCGCGCCGAGGCCCTTGTGCCCGCGGCCGGAGGTCTTGCCGACGCCGGACCCCTCGCCGCGGCCGACGCGCTTGCGCTTCTTGCGCGAGCCCGGCGCGGGCGCGAGGTTGTGGAGGCCTACGCGCTCCTCAGCCATCGTCGACCTCGATCAGATGCTCGACCGAGCGAACCAGGCCCCGGACCGCCAGGTTGTCGGCGGGGCGCTCCGAGGACTTGCCGATGCGGCCGAGCCCGAGCGTCTGGAGCGACTGCTTCTGCTTGCGGCTCGAGCCGTTGGCCGAGCGGACCTGCTTGAGCTTGAGCGTCTCCGCCATCAGGCCGGAGTCTCCTCCGCCTCGGGCTCCGGGCTCTCGGCTTCGGGCTCCGGGCCCTTGGAGTCGAGGCCCAGCACCTCGGCGACGCTGAGGCCGCGCAGCTCGGCGACGTCCTCCGGCTTCCGCAGCGACTCCAGCGCGTTGACGGTCGCCTTCACGAGGTTGATCGGGTTCTGGGAGCCGAGCGACTTCGACAGCACATCGTTGATCCCGGCGAGCTCGAGCACCGCGCGGACGCCGCCGCCGGCGATCACGCCGGTACCGGGCGAGGCCGGCTTGAGGAGGACCTGGGCGGCGCCGTGCCGGCCGATCACGCGATGGGTGATCGTCGCACCGTGCATCGGCACCTCGAACAGGGCCTTGCGGGCACGGTCGACGCCCTTCTGGATCGCGACCGGCACCTCGTTCGCCTTGCCGTAGCCGACGCCGACCTTGGTCTTCTCGTCGCCCACCACGACGAGCGCCGTGAAGGAGAAGCGGCGGCCGCCCTTGACGACCTTGGCCACCCGGTTGATCTCGACGACCCGCTCCTGGAGATCGGGTCCCGCGCGATCGCCTCGCCCGCCGCCGCGTGTCCTGTCCCTAGAGGCCATGGTCACTCACCGTAGCGATCAGAACCTGAGTCCCGCCTCGCGCGCGCCCTCGGCGAGGGCCCGGACCTTGCCGTGGTAGCGGTAGCCGCCGCGGTCGAAGACGACCGCCTCGACGCCCGCCTGCTTGCCCCGCTCGGCGATCAGCTCGCCGGCGCGCTTGGCCTGCTCCATCCGCTTCATCGACTTGAGCTCGTCCTCGGTCCAGGTGACGGCGGCGACCGTGTGGCCCTTGACGTCATCGATCAGCTGGGCCTGGATGCCGCGGTTCGAGCGGAACACCGAGAGGCGCGGCCGCTCGGCGGTGCCGCGCACCTTGGCGCGCACGCGGTGGCGCCGGCGCAGCCGGCGGCTGGTCGAAGTCGCGGTCATGCCCGCTTACCGACCTTCCTGGCCACGTACTCGCCCTGGTAGCGGATGCCCTTGCCCTTGTAGGGCTCCGGCGGCCGCTGCTTGCGGATGATCGCGGCGGTCTCGCCGACCGCCTGCTTGGAGATCCCTCGCACCACGACCTGGGTCGGCGCCGGCACCTCGAAGTCGATCCCCTCGGGCGCGTCGATCTCTACGGGGTGCGAGTAGCCCAGGCTCATCACGAGCTTGCTGCCCTGGAGCTGCGCGCGGTAGCCGACGCCCTGGATCTCGAGTCGCTTCTCGAAGCCCTCGGTGACGCCGTGGACCATGTTGTAGATCAGGCTCCGGGTCAGGCCGTGGAGGGCGCGGTGATCGCCGCGGTCGGACGGCCTCGTCACGAGCAGCTCGCCGTCCTCCTGCTTGACGGTCATGTCGCGGCTGACGCGCTCCTCGAGCTCACCCTTGGGGCCCTTGACCTTGACGAGGCCGGTCTCGACCGCGACCTCAACGCCATCGGGCAGGGGAATGGGCTGCTTTCCGATCCGGCTCAAGGGTCACCACACCTTCGCGACGAGCTCGCCGCCCACGCGCGCGCGGCGCGCGTCGTGGCCGGTCATGACTCCCCTGGAGGTGGAGATGATCGTCGTGCCCATCCCGCCCTGCACCTTGGGCACGCTGTCGGCGTTCACGTACTCGCGGCGACCCGGCTTGGAGATCCGCTCGAGTCCCTGGATGACCGAGCGGCGGTCCTCCGTGTACTTGAGGCGGACGCGTAGCTCCTGGCCCACGCGCGCCGGCTCGACGGAGAACTCCTCGATGTAGCCCTGCTCGCGGAGGATCCGCGCCAGCTCGGCCTTGAACTTGGACGCCGGCATCACGGCCTCGTCCTGGTCCGCGGTCAGCGCGTTCCGGATCCGCGTGAGGAAGTCTGCGATCGGGTCGGTCTGCATTCGGCTACCAGCTCGACTTGGTCAGGCCGGGGATGTAGCCCTGGTGGGCCACCTCGCGCAGGCAGATGCGGCAGAGCCCGAACTTGCGCAGGTACGCGCGCGGGCGCCCGCAGCGCTTGCAGCGGTTGTAGTTGCGTGTCTTGAACTTCGCCGGGCGCGACTGGCGCACCCTCTGAGACGTCTTTGCCATTACTCCTCTTCGCTCTTCTCTTCCGTGGCGGCGGCTTCCTCGCCACCCTCTTCGCCCTCCTCGCCCTCCTCGACCCGCTCGCGCTTCGCGTAGGCCTCGGGGTTCTCCTCCTTGAGCTGCTCCAGGGCGGCCTGCTCGGCCTCGGCGCGGAGGCGCGCCTCTTCCTTGCGCTTCTCCTCCTCGGTGTCCTCGGCGGCCTCGTCGACCGCGCCCGGCGCGCCCTCGCGGGAGAAGGGCATCCCGAATTCTCGCAGGAGCGCGTAGGCCTCCTCGTCGGTCTTGGCCGTGGTCGTGATCGTCACGTCAAGCCCGCGGACCTGGTCGATCGAGTCGTAGTCGATCTCGGGGAAGATGATCTGCTCGCGGATGCCGAGCGAATAGTTGCCGCGGCCGTCGAAGGAGCGGGCGTTGAGGCCGCGGAAGTCGCGGATCCGCGGAATGGCGACCGACATCAGCCGGTCGAGGAACTCGTACATGCGGGCCCGGCGGAGGGTGACCGAGACGCCCACCGGCATGCCCTCGCGCAGCTTGAAGTTGGCGATCGACTTGCGCGCGCGGCGGACGTTCGGCTGCTGCCCGGCGATCGTTCCGAGCTGCTCCTGCGCCGCCTCGAGCAGCTTCGTGTCCTGCTTGGCCTCACCAACGCCCATGTTGAGCGTGATCTTCTGAAGCCGCGGCACCTCCATCGCGCTGCTGTAGGCGAACTGCTTGCGCAGGCTCTCGCGGATCTCCTGCTCGTAGCGCTCCTTGAGGCGCGGCGGGACGTTCGGCTGTCCGTTGCCCTCGGCCACGGCTAATCGATGTCCGTTCCGGACTTCTTCGCGAACCTGATCCGGCGGCCGCCCTCGTCGCGCTTGACACCCACGCGGGTTGTCTCGCCGGACTTGGGGTCGACGAGCATCACGTTCGAGACGTGGATCGGGCCCTCGGCCTCGATGATCCCGCCGATCTCCTGGGCGCGCTGGGTGTCGCGGAGCGAGCGCGGCTTGGTGTGGCGCTTCTGGACGTTCATGCCCTCGACGTAGACGCGGCCGTGCTTGGGATCGGTTCGAAGCACGCGGCCCGTCTTGCCGCGGTCCTTGCCGGACATGACCTTGACGGTGTCGTCCTTGCGGATCTTCATAGGACCTCAGGCGCCAGGGAGACGATCTTCATGAAGTTGCGGTCGCGCAGCTCGCGCGCGACGGGGCCGAAGATGCGCGTGCCGCGCGGGTTGTTCTGGGCGTCGATGAGCACAGCGGCGTTCTCGTCGAAGGCGATGTAGGTCCCGTCGTCGCGGCCGAACTGCTTCTTCGTGCGGACGACCACGGCCTGCACGACCTCGCCCTTGCGGACGCTGCCGTGCGGGATCGCCTGCTTGACAGTCCCCGTGATCACGTCGCCGACACCGGCGTAGCGGCGGCGCGAGCCGCCCGCCACGCGGATGCACAGGATCTCGCGGGCGCCGGTGTTGTCGGCCACCTTGAGGCGGGATTCCTGCTGGATCACCTATCTCGCCCTCTCCAGTACCTCGACCAGCCGCCAGCGCTTCTTCTTGCTCACCGGACGGCTCTCGATCACCCGCACGGTGTCGCCCACGTGCGCGTCGTTTGCCTCGTCGTGAGCGTGCAGGGTCGACGACGTGCGGACGACTTTGCCGTACATCCGATGCGCCCGCTGGCTGTCGATGCGCACGGTGATCGTCTTGTCGGCCCTGTCGGAGACGACCACGCCCTGGCGCAGCTTGGCCTTGCCCTTGCTCTTGGGCGTGGGCGGAGTCGGCTCGGCGGCCGTCTGCGCGGCCTTGCGGCGCTCGCGTGAGCGGGCGCGCCAGGCGCGGCGGCGGGTGGCCTTGACGCGGCGTTGCTCGATGCGGTCCTGGGCGCGCTCCTCGGGCGAGCGGGGCGGCCCCGCCTCCCCCGTGTGCTCCGAGCGGGCGCGCTGGCGGCGCTGGCGCGGGGTGACGGGCTCCTCGGGCTCCGCGGGCTCGTCGCCGGCGTCGGGCTCTGGGCTCTCGGCGCTGGGCTCCGGGGCCTCCTCGGCCGCGGGCTCCTCCTCAGCCGCAGGCTCCTCCTCAGCCGCAGGCTCCTCCTCAGCCGCAGGCTCCTCCTCAGCCGCAGGCTCCTCGGCCACGGGCTCGTCCGCCGGAGCCTCGGGCTCTGGCGTCTCGGCCTCGGGGGCTTCGCCCTCGGGGGTCTCTGTCTGTTCCTCGTTCTTCTCTTCTTCTGTCATCGCTAGTTCAGCTTCCTGATCTCGGCTTCGACGTCCAGCCCACGCCCCGCGGCGATGGTGAGGCCTCTTGCGAGGTCCTGCTTCGCCTGCTTCAGCCGCGCCGTGTTCTCGAGCTGGCCGGTCGCATGCTGGAAGCGCAGGTTGAAGAGCTCCTCCCGCGAGCTCTGCACGAACTGGGCGAGCTGCGGGTCGTCGAGATTGTGCACTTCGACCGCCTTCACTGCTGAGCGGCCCCCTCGCGGGTGACGAACTTCGTCCGCACCGGCAACTTGTGGCCGGCCAGGCGCATCGCCTCGCGTGCCAGATCCTCGGGCACGCCCGACAGCTCGAACAGCACGCGTCCCGGCTTGACCACCGCGACCCAGCCCTCGGGCGCGCCCTTGCCGGATCCCATGCGGGTCTCGGCCGGCTTCGCCGTGAACGGCTTGTCCGGGAAGACGTTGATCCAGACCTTGCCGCCGCGCTTGATCTTGCGCGTCATCGCGATTCGGGCGGCCTCGATCTGGCGGTTCGAGACCCAGCCCCGATCGAGCGACTTGAGTCCGTACTCGCCGAACTCCACACGGGTGCCGCCCTTCGCGTTGCCGCGCATCCGGCCGCGATGCTCCTTGCGCCACTTGACGCGCTTCGGCTGCAGCATCAGCTGCTGCCTCCCGTCGGCGGACGCGGCGGAGCGCCGCCGCCCTGCTGGCCGCCGCGCGGGCCGCGGCCACGGCCACCCGGAGCCCGGCCACCGCCACCCGGCCCGACGGCCTGAGGCGCCTCGAGCTCGGTCAGGTCCTGGGCGAAGCCCTTGGGCATGATCTCGCCCTTGTTGACCCAGACCTTCACGCCGATGCGGCCGAAGGTGGTCCGGGCCTCGAAGAAGCCGTAGTCGATGTCCGCGCGCAGGGTGTGCAGCGGCACGCGGCCGTCGGAATAGCCCTCGGTGCGGGCCATCTCGGCGCCGCCCAGCCTGCCGGAGACCTGGATCTTCACGCCCTTGGCCCCCGAGCGCATGGCGGAGGTGAGCGCACGCTTCATTGCCCGCCGGAAGGCGACGCGGTTCTGGAGCTGCTCGGCGATCGACTGAGCGACCAGCTTGGCGTCGAGCTCCGGCCGCTTGATCTCGAGGATGTTCACCTTCACGGCCTTGCCGGTCATCTTGTGCAGCTCGCGGCGAAGGGCGTCCACCTCGCTGCCGGACTTGCCGATGACGATGCCCGGCCGGGCGGTGTGGATGTTCACCTCGATCTCGTTCTTGTTCTTCTTGATCGTGATGTTGGACAGGCCGGCGTGCGCGAGCTTGTTCTCGATGTGCTCGCGGATGTGGATGTCCTCCATGAGGTAGTCCGAGAACTCCCTCTCGTTGAACCAGGTGGACTTCCAGTCGTGGATGTAGCCCATCCGCATGGATTCGGGATGGATCTTCTGTCCCATCAGGTCCCTTCGCTCGTAAGCTCGATTGTCATGTGGCTGGTGCGCTTGTTGATGCGGGTGGCCCGCCCCAGCGCGCGCGGCCGGTAGCGCTTGATGGTCGGCCCCTCGTCCACGTAGGCGCCCCGGACCAGCAGCTCGTCCGCGCCCAGCTCGAAGTTGTTCTCCGCGTTGGCGACCGCCGAGTCGAGCAGCTTGAGGATGTCGCCCGAGACCGAGCGCGAGCCGTTGTCGAGGATAGCCCGCGCCTGCTCGACCGGCTTGCCGCGGATATGGCCCATCACGAGCCGCGCCTTGCGCGGCGCGCCGCGCACGTACCTCGCGCGCGCGGAGATGACGACGGCGCCGTCGTCGGCCTTGGGCGCCGCCTTCTTCGTCTCGGTGACCGTCTCGGCCGAGCCGCGGCGGCGGGCGGGCTTCTCCTCGACGGCCTCCTCAGCCTCCCCGAGCTTCTCCTCGTAGTCCTCGAGCCGCTCGACGAGCTCGCCCTTGTTGCCGCTCTTCTTCAGCCCGCGGGCCTCGAGCTGCTCCTGGAGCTCGTCGACGGTGAGCGACTCCCAGCCCTCGTCGGGCGCCTGTCGCAGCTCGGCGCTCATCGCATCCTCACCCTGTCACTGCCGGCGTGGGCGCGGAAGACGCGCGTCGGGGCGAACTCGCCGAGCTTGTGGCCCACCATCGACTCGGAGATGAAGACCGGCACGTGCTTGCGGCCGTCGTGCACGGCGATCGTGTGGCCGACCATCTCCGGGAAGATCGTCGAGGTCCGCGACCAGGTTTTGACCATCTGCTTCTCACCGGACTCGTTCATCTGCTCGATGCGGCGCAGCAGCCGCTCCTGGACGAACGGGCCCTTCTTGCTCGAGCGGCTCATCGCTTGCCCTTCTTCCCGCGCCGGCGGCCGCGGACGATGAACTTGTCCGAGGCCTTCTTCTTCTTGCGCGTCCGGTAGCCGAGCGTCGGCACGCCCCAGGGCGTGCGCGGGTGACCGCCCGGCGTGTGGTGCGCCTCGCCGCCGCCATGCGGATGGTCGACCGGGTTCATCGCGACGCCGCGCGTCTGCGGCCGCTTGCCCCGGTGGCGCGAGCGTCCGGCCTTGCCGAGCTCGACCAGCTCGTGCTCGGCGTTGCCGATCGCGCCGATCGTGGCGCGCGACTCGACCGGGACCATCCGCATCTCGCCGGAGGGGAGCCGCAGGGTCGCGTAGTCGCCCTCCTTCGCCATCAGCTGGATCGAAGTGCCCGCCGAGCGGCCGAGCTGGCCTCCGCGGCCGGGCGTCAGCTCCACGTTGTGGATGGTGGTGCCGGTGGGGATCGTTCGGATCGGCAGGCAGTTGCCGACCTGGATCTCGGCGCGGTCGCCGGACATCACCGACGCCCCTACGCGGAGGCGCGCCGGCGCCAGGATGTAGCGCTTCTCGCCGTCCGCGTAGTGGAGGAGGGCGATGTGGGCGCTGCGGTTGGGGTCGTACTCGATCGCGGCGACCTTGGCCGGCACGCCGTCCTTGCGGCGCTTGAAGTCGATCTTCCGGTAGCGGCGCTTGGCCCCGCCGCCGCGATGGCGCGAGGTGACGCGGCCTTTGGAGTTGCGGCCGCCGGACTTCGACAGGCCCTCCGTGAGCGACTTCTCGGGCTCGGCCTTCGTGACCTCCGAGCGGTCGGCCCAGGTGGCGAAGCGCCGGCCCGGCGTGGTGGGCTTGTGCTTGCGGACGGGCATTATTCGCCTAGCTCCTGACCCTCGAAGAGTTCGATGCTGTCCTCCGGGTGGAGCGTCACGACCGCCTTCTTCCAGCGCCGGCGCTGACCGGAGCTGAAGCCGCGCCGCTTGGGCTTGGGCTTGACCCAGGCCGTGCGCACGCCGGTGACGCGCACGCCGAAGATGTCCTCGACGGACTGGCGCACCTGCGTCTTGTTCGCGTGCTCGTGAATCCGAAAGGTGTACTTGTTGGCGGCGAGGAGGGCATAGCTCTTCTCTGAGATCACCGGCCGCATGATCACCTGGCGTGAGTTCACTTGGGGACCGCCTTCTCGGTGAGGCGCCCGAGCGCCGCCTCCGACATGACGAGCCTCGCCGCCCCGATCACGTCGGCCACGCCCACGTCCTCCACGTGCATCACGTCGGCGTCGGGCAGGTTCCGGAACGACTTGACGCAGGTCTCCTCGCCGTCCGCGAGCACAACCAGGGCGCGACCCTCGCCGAAGCCGGCCAGCTCCTCGGCAGCCTGCTTGGTCGAGGGCTCCTCGAAGGCCGACGGATCGACCCCGGCAATGGAGCCGCGCTCGGCGTGCACGGAAAGCGCCGCGCGGAGGGCGCGGCGCCGGGCCTTGCGGTTGACCTTGACGGTGTAGCCACGCGGCTTAGGGCCGAAGGCCACGCC
>JBJMLJ010000231.1:0-5591 GCA_045805365.1 Thermoleophilaceae bacterium | reverse complement strand
GGATGCACGCCATCGTCGCGGTCGTCCTCGCGCAACTCCGCGCCGGCGCCGACTGGGGCGCGATCGCCGCGGAGTACCTGCACGACGAGCCGCCCTCTACGCCGCTGGGCGAGGCCGAAGCCGCCTTCTTCTCCCGCCGCGGTTGGAAGACGGGCGCCGCCCTCGGGGCCGCCGACTAGGCTGCCGATTCGGGGTGTTTTCGCCCGCGCGCTCGGCGCGGCCGGCGACGTTCAGACGGGTGGGATCCAACGATCTCTTACGAGATTCCCCCATTCCTTGCCGGTGTCGTGCTCGTTGACCGGGTGCTCGTGCGCGCCATAGAAGCGGAGCTCCGCGATGCCGCCCGGCCCCTCGCGCAGAACGACCGCCCGGACGTCAGGCGCTACCAGCGCCATCACCGCGTCCAGATCGAGTCCATCGATGGCTGCCAGCAGCCTTTCGATGGGCGAATCGTTCACGACGTCGCGATCCTAACGCGGCCCGATTTACGAGTTGACGGGGTGCCCCTGCGGGCTCAGGCCCTTGCCCGGTTGTACGAGTGGGCGCTCGGAGTGCTGCGCCGGCTGCGGCGACGCGGGCTGACGAACGTGCTGCCGCTGGGGCCGGCGTGGACGGCCTTGTGCAGTGCGCTGCCGCGCAGCCAGCTCCTCCAGTGCTTGGCCCACATCGTCCAGCCGTTGTCCCAGGTGGCGGCGCGTGAGCTTCCGATGACTTTCACCGGGTCACCCGGGACGGCCATCTTGTAGTAGGCCTCGGCGTCGGCGGGCGACATGTTCACGCAGCCGTGGCTGACGTTGGACGACCCCTGCGCGCCGACCGACCAGGGCGCGGCGTGCAGGTATTCGCCGCTCCAGGTGATCCGCACCGAGAACGGCACTGTGATGTCGTAGCCCGGTCCTTTCATCTCGACCGGGTTGCCCTTCTCGATCGCCAGGTAGTTCCCGTTCGCCGTGTCATCTCCGGGCTTTCCGCTGCTGACCGGATAGTGCGCGATTTGCCGGCTCCCGCGGTAGACGTTCATGTAGTGGCCGGCCGTGTTGACCACGGTGGTCAGCCGGGTCCCGATCCTGAACTTCTGCGTGAGCGTGTGGTGCCCGTAGACCCCGGGGGCGGCCTCCACGCCATCCAGGTGGGCGGTGAGGCTCACGCGGGTGTGCGGCCGCCAGTAGCGGTGCGTCCGGAAGTACAGGCAGACGGGCGCGGTGCCGCATTGGTCGTCCCAGTACCAGGAGCCCGTGACGCGCCTCGAGGTCCTGACTTGGAGGGCCCGCTCGACCGCCTTCCTGTTGCTGATCGGGTGGTCGAAGTAGAGGATGATCGGCATCCCGACGCCGTAGGTCTGGCCGTAGCCCTCGACGACCCTGGCCGAGAACGTCTTCTTCGGCCTGAGCGTGCGAAACGAGCTCGTCCGCGTGACACGCCCACCGGAGGTGCCGGCGGCGGTCGCGGTGACCTTGTAGCGCTGCGAGACGCCCAGCGCCCATGTGGTACGCCAGACCGTCCTCGCGGCGTTGAGCCTCCCGCTGACGCGTTCGCCTCCGGTGCTGACGCTGACCTTGCTGATCCTGCCTCGCTCCGCCTTCACCGTGATCCCCCGGCTGGGCGCGGTATCGACGCCGCCGCCGGCCGGGGTGATCGACACCCGCACAGCGTCCGCCGCCGCACCGGAGCTCCCGTGGCTGCCCGACCCAAGCCCACAGCCGGAGCAGGCAGCGGCCAGCAAGCCAAGCGTCGCGCAGATCGCGACCGTCGCGACCCGGCGCCCAGGCGGCCCGAACGACCACGAGGAGGTGGCGTCTGAAATGGCCACTGTGGAGGCAACTTAGAGCCTCCGTACGGCCGGGAGTCCAACTGCGTCA
The DNA here is from genome assembly GCA_045805365.1 of Thermoleophilaceae bacterium. Classification (GTDB taxonomy): domain Bacteria; phylum Actinomycetota; class Thermoleophilia; order Solirubrobacterales; family Thermoleophilaceae; genus DASXBA01. Next base: position 3,732 of record JBJMLJ010000231.1, on the reverse strand, counting down.
TGACGAAGCACGATGAGGGACGATTCGGCGGCGCGAGCGAGGACGTCGGGGGGACTGCCACCGGAATGACAGGCGGCTGGTCGCTCGACTTCATCAAGACCCCAGCGATCAACCGCGTCTACGCCGACGGCCACTATCGCTCGGCCATTGTCCTCGGATCCCTGGCGGGAGGGCACGCCGAAGCGCCGCTCCCGACCTGCGACACGCTCCTCAACCAGCCCTGCCGGCGAAACCTGGCGCCGGCCCCGTCAGGGGCGATGACCATTCCGCAAGCCCGGGGTCACGACGCCGGGAGGTAGGTCAGGAGGACCACTCCGGAGTCGAACCGCTTTACGTCCTCGAGCTCCATCCGGACGGTTCCCCGGTCGCCGAGCACGTGGACGTTTCCCTCGCCCGGGGTGGCCTGGGTTGTCGCGATCAGCTTTCCCACTGAGCCTCCTCTACCGGTTTCGGCTGGGGTCATCGACAGGAACATGGGTCGGGGTTACGCTCGACGCAAGTGCTTCGCCCGGCCCAGGCTCGCCGTGTGCGGGTCTGTTCGCAGATTTGGCTCGCCCTCGGCGCGTTCGCGCTGGTTGCGACGGCGTCCGCGAATGCCGCCGCTCCCCAGCAGCCCCTGGGAGATGGCGCCTGGTGCTGGTTCGCCGACCCGCGCGGAGTCCACTACGAGGGAACCAGGAACGCGACCTACATCGGATGGGTCGCGCAGGACGGCGACATCAAGGTCGCCTCGTTCGACCACTTCTCCGGGGTCCGGACGACGGCCGTCTTGCACTCCAAGCTGCAGGTCGACGATCACAGCAACCCGGCGCTGCTCGTTCGGCCGGACGGGCGGCTGCAGGTGTTCTACTCCGGCCACAACGGCCGGAGCATGTACTACCGGGTCACTACCAACCCGGAGGACGTCGGCTCATGGGGAGCGGAAGCGAAGCTCCCGACGAACACGTCCGGGCCGTACGGCTTCACCTACCCGAACCCCATGCGGCTGAGCGCGGAGCAGAAGACGTACCTCTTCTGGCGCGGCGGCAACTACAACCCGACCTTCTCGACGCAGCAGGACGGTCAGAGCTCATGGGCGCCTGCACAGACTCTCGTCAGCGTCCCCGGCCAGCGACCCTACGTCAAGTACGACTCGAACAAGACGGACAAGATCGGCTTCGCGTTCACCAACGGCCACCCGGACGCCGTCAGCTCGAACATCTACTTCGCCTACTACAAGGCGGGCGGCATCTACAAGGCGGACGGGACGCGCATCGGAACGCTCGGTACGGCCATCACGCCCGCCCAGGCGGACAAGGTCTTCGACAACGCCAACAAGGTCTGGGTCCACGACATGGCCTTCGACTCCCAGGGGCGACCGGTGATCGTCTTCGCCGAGTTCGTCTCGACCAGCGACCACCGCTACTGGTACGCGAAATGGCTCGGCGACCGCTGGGCCACGACCGAGATCACGCACGCCGGGGGCTCGATCGATCTCGACGGCACTCAGCCTTACTACTCCGCCGGCATCACCCTCGACCACGAAGACCCGAGCACGGTCTACCTGTCGCGCGACGCCGGTGGGGTCTTCGAGGTCGAGACCTGGACGACGCCGGACGACGGCACGAGCTGGTCGCGTACCGAGATCACGGCCGCCTCGAGCACCAACAACGTCCGCCCGATCTCGCCGCGTGGGCTCATCCCGTTCTCGGGGGCCATGAGCGTCGTCTGGATGGGCGGCACCTACACCAGCTACGTCGCCTACAAGACGTCCATCACCGCCGTCTCGGCGAACGGCGGCTCAAAATCGCCGATCGCGGATGCGGAGTGGACGCCGCACGGCGGGCCGGCGCCGCAGGCCGTGTCGTTCGACGGAAGGGGCTCGAGCGATCCGGACGGCTCCGTGAGCGGCTGGTCGTGGAGCTTCGGAGACGGCAGCACGGGCTCGGGATCCGTCGTGAGCCACACCTACACGCAGGCGGGGCGTTACTTCCCGAGGCTGACGGTCACGGACAATTCCGGCTCGAAGGATGTCTTCGTCGGCGAGGTGGTGGTCGATCCACGCTCGGCGCCGGCCGTCTCGACCGGAGGGGCGACGGGTGTTGGCTCCACCTCGGCCACTCTCAATGGCTCGATCAACCCGAAGAACCAGGCGACCAGCTACCGCTTCCAGTACGGCCGGACGACGGCGTACGAGTCCGCCACACCGGAGCGAACGCTCCCGTCGACGGGCAACGCCAGCCAGGCCGTCTCGGCGGCGGTGAGCGGACTGACCCCCGGCGCGACCTACCACTACCGGCTCGTCGCGACGAACGCGACCGGGACGAGCGCTGGAGTCGACCGGACCTTCACCGCGTCGACGACTGCCCCGAGCCGCTACCGCGACACGGTGCTCGCGACCGCCGGGCGCGCGGGCTACTGGCGGCTCGGCGAGACGAGCGGCACCGCCGCGGCCGACGAGACCGCGGCGAGCCCCGGCAGCTACCTGGGCGGCTACCTGCTGGACCAGGTCGGCGCGCTCGTCGGCGATCCCAACAGCTCGGTGCGCTTCGATGGGGTGGGGGGCGAGATGAGCACTGCCGGCCCAGCGCTGGCCGCGTCCGGATCACTCGAGGGCTGGTTCGACTGGCGCGGCGGCGTGGCAGTGATGCGCGACGGGACGTCAGCGGGAGGGGCCGGCTGGATCCTGGCCTATGACAGCAACGGATCCTTGCTCTATCGGCTGGGTGGGAAGTCGTTCAACACCGGCCGGACGACGGCCTCGGTCCAGAGCGGCTGGCACCACTTCGTGGTCACGAAGGATGGCGGCAATGTCGCGTTCTACCTGGACGGACAGCTCGTACACAGCGGCACCGGGGCCCCCGCGACGGCGCCCACCACGCCCTGGCACGTGATGCGAAACGGCGGCTACGCCCAGTTCGCGCAGGGCGGCGCCGACGAGGTGGCCGTCTACAACGTCCCCCTGTCGGCGGCCACGGTCCAGCAGCACTACAACGCCGGCAAGGGGCTATAGCCGACACGAACGGGGACGCGGACTAACCGAAGCTGTCGTCGGGAAGTCGCCGCCTCGATCAGGAGACCGCAGGCGCGGGACGGTAGACGTGCAGCGCCGCGCCGGTGGCGTATGTCTGGGCGGCGATGAGCTCGAGCCGCAGCGGGGCGGTCAGATCCTTGAAGAGCGGAAGTCCCTCGCCCAGGGCCACAGGCTGGTGGATGAGCCTTACTCGTCGACGAGCCCGAGCCTGCTGAGCGATTGGGCGAAGGCGGCGCCGCCCCAGGCGAGCATGTCCTTGCCCGGCTCGCCTTTGAGCGTGGCGATCTCCTGAGCCAGGTCGCCGCGGGCGATCCGCGAGTCCGCCCACTCGGCCCGCTCGAGCGTCCGGGAGAACACGACTTGGGGGATCTCGTTCATGGGTGCCGCATAGGCGTCGTCCGAGACCGGCCAGAACTCGGCCATCTCCTCGTACGTGTTGCGCCCCATGAGGTGCAGGCCGATACCGCGTTTGAACGATCGCCTTCATCACGTTCTCCCGAGACAGTCAGTGCGTCGGGCTTTCATCTGGAGCGCCTGGCCCTCGGGCGTGGGTCTCGAAGAGTCCGGTCTGGTAGGCAAGGACGACTGCCTGTACCCGGTCGCGAAGCTCCAGCTTCTGGAGGATGTGCGTGACGTGTGTCTTGACCGTCGTTTCGCTTATGTAGAGCTCGGAGGCGATCTCGGCGTTGGAGAGGCCGGTCGCGATCAGGCGAAGGGTC
>JBJMLJ010000230.1:0-3187 GCA_045805365.1 Thermoleophilaceae bacterium | reverse complement strand
GATCTCGCCGTCATGCGCATCGTGGCACGGGCCGGGATCGATCCCCCCCAGGGATGGGACCGGTTCGATGCCAGGTTCGACCGGATTCGGGCCGATGTCCGTCGGGTGCTGAACGCGAACCTTCCCGACGTCAAGCCCGGGGAGTTGACCTTCCGCACGCGCTGTGCGGCCGGAATGTTGAACTGGTTGGCTCTCGCACCGGTCGGGGCCGAGCTCAGGGACAAGTCCGAGAAGCAGCTCGATCGACTGCTGGTTCCGATACTCGCCGGCGCCTTCCGCGGCACGGGCTCGGGCTGACTGACGGGCCGGGCAGCATCGGCCCATCCCCGCTGCCGCAATCAATTCAAGCGACCGCTTGACAGGCCTGGCTCGCGTCCGCTAATGTCAATCAAACGCTTGAACGCATACCCCAAAAAGGAGGCGTGCCATGAAAGTCGCACTCACCGGTTCAACCGGCTTTATCGGGTCTCATGTGCTGACGGAATTGCGGGAGCACGGGCACGACGTGATCGCGCTCGTGCGCCAGGGCGACGCCCAGGCCGATGCCGTTGCGGCCAGCGGCGCCACGCCGACCGTCGTCGACCTCTACGACCGCCCGGCCCTCCTGGACCTGCTGAGCGGCGCGGACGGGGCCATCCACACGGCCAGTCCCGGTGACGCCACCAGCGGGGACCTCGACGCGGCAGTCGCCGACGCGGCGCTCGAGGCGTTCGCGGGCGCCGGCAAGCCGTACATCCACATCAGCGGCACCTGGGTCTACGGGGACAACACCGCCATCAGCGAGGAGTCCCCGCTCAAGCCGCCCGCGATGGTGTCGTACAGGGAAGCGATCGATCGCAAGGTGGTCGACGCGCAAGACATGCGCGGAGTCGTGATCGTCGCCAGCGTCGCCTACGGCGACGGCAGCGGGGGATTGCCGGGGCTGCTGCTCGGCTCGCCCCGAGACGACGCCGGCAGCCTGATCATGCTCGGCACGGGGCAGCAGCACTGGTCGACCGTCCACGTCGCCGACCTCGCCGACTCCTTCCGCCGCGTCCTGGAGGACGACTCCGCACGCGGGTACTACGTCGTGGGCAATGGATCGAACTCGACCGTCGCCGAGCTGACCGAGGCGGCCGCCGTCGCTGCCGGCGCTCCCGGAGCGGTGCCCGGATCGGATGACGAGGCCCGGGCACGGCTGGGCGACTACTTCGCCGAGGTCCTGCTACTCGACCAGGCCACCGACGCGGCCAAGGCCCAAGCCGAGCTCGACTGGTCCCCGTCCCACCCCGGGCTCGTCGAAGAGTTCCGCAACGGGAGCTACCGCAAGTCACCGGCGGCCGGCCCGTCGGGATGAGCAGCGCGGACCGGCTGGCAATCCGTGAGCTCGTCGACGCATACGCTCGCTGCGCCGATCGCCGTGACACGGAGGGGCAGAAATCCCTGTTCACCGAGGACACCCACTTCGTCGTCTACATGGACGGGGAGGGCACGGAGCCCACGCAAGAGCTCAGTCGCCGCGAGGCCCTGACGCCGGTGTTCGCCGACCTGAACAAATACGAGGCCACGACCCACTTCAACGGTCAGAGCACGGTCGCGCTCGATGGCGAGCGAGCGACCGGCGAGAGCTACTGCCTTGCCCACCACCTGTTCACCGACGGCGGCCAGCGCAGGTTGATGATCGCGTCGCTTCGCTATCACGACACCTTCGTCAAGCAGGAGGGCACGTGGCGGTTCGGTGAGCGCCGGCTCTATGTGGACTGGACCGAGACCCGCACCGTCGGGGCGGGGGGATCAGGGGAGTAGCGTTCGGGCATGTCCGCCGGCTGGCCGCCGCTGACCTACGGATCGTGGAGCGCGACCTGCGACACACTCCACGCGCACACCCAGGTGCTCGGCAAGCTCGCCGTCCAGCTGGCCCCGCCAGAGCCCCAGCTCCAGCACAGCGCCCTGCGGCTGACGGCGCGCGGCTGGGAGACGCTCGCGCTGCCGGCGCCAGACGGCTCCGGCGCGATCGTCGCGGCGCTCGACCTGCGCACGCACGAGGCCTCGGTCGAGCATTCGGACGGCCGCGAGACACGGATTGCCCTGACGCCGAACCGCCCAGTCGCGGAGGTGACGCGCGAGCTGCTCGAGGCCGTCGAGCGGCTCGGCGGCTCAGTCGAGATCAACCCGACGCCGCAGGAGGTGCCGTGGACGGCGCCTCTGGACGAGGACCAGGAGCACGCGACCTACGACGCCGACCAGGTGGCGACCTACTTCGCGGCCGCCACCCAGGCGGCGCTCGTGCTGGCTGATGTCCGGGCCCCGTTTCGCGGGCGCTCGACGCCGGTCAACGCCTGGTGGGGCACCTTCGACCTGGCGGTCAACTTCTTCTCGGGGCGGCCGGCCGATCCGCCCTCCGACGACTTCATCATGCGCAACGGAGGGGATGCCGAGCAGGTGTCCATCGGCTGGTGGCCGGGCGATCCGAACCACGAGCAGGCCGCGTTCTTCGCCTTCGCCTATCCGGCGTCCGACGGCTTCGGGGACGCCGACCTCAGCCCCGCCGCGGGCCGCTGGGACGCAAAGCTCGGCGAGTACGTCCTCCACTGGGACGACATCCGGGACAGCTCCGACCCCCACGCCGCAGCGGTCGAATTCGGCCGCGCCGCCTTCCGCCACGCCTGCGCGGCGTGCGACTGGGACCCCGCTCTCGCAGCCACGGCAGAGGGCATCCCGCCGCCGATCAGGTGAGGCCCATGTCGGATCACATTTCGGCTAGTTTCGGCTCTGCACATGGGTGAGAGTCCAATCCTCGAGCGAATCGACGCTCTCGTGGACGAGGAGCACCACCTGTGGTCGGAGTCGGAGGAGGGCCGCCTCGATGAAGAAGGCCGTGGTCGGCTGGAGGCGATCCGCGGCGAGCTCGACCGCTGCTGGGGCGTCCTGCGTCGCCGTCGCGCGAACCCGGACGCCACAGGCAAGCCGCCCTCGGACGCGGACGTTCCCGATCCGCCGAACGAGCTCGACGGTCCCGAGCCGGAGCCGACCCACCTCGAGCATGGCGTCCACGACGACCAGCCGGCGCCGGACCCGGACGTCCCACGCGAGATCCCCTAGGCCGGGGCCGCGCCTAGCCTGGGGCGCGTGAGCGCGACTCGGTCAGCCGCGGCGACGTTCAGCGGCCGCACGGCGTGGGCGCGGAACCTCGCCTCGCCGGTGCGCG
>JBJMLJ010000229.1:0-2367 GCA_045805365.1 Thermoleophilaceae bacterium | reverse complement strand
GAACGCGCTGGCGCAGCCGGGCCCGGCGGACCCGGCGTTCACGCCGGTCTGCGCTTAAGCGACAGCCTTCGCCGGCGCGCCGAGCCGCGCCGGCGTGTCGTCGTCGAAGCCGGCGAAGAACGCGCCGAGCTCGTCGACGAGCTGGGTCATCGACCCGGCCGAGTAGAGGACCGGCTGGTACTTCGTGATGTCGTAGTCGAGCGTCCCCATCTCGAGGAGGTCGATCGGCCGGATCTCCATCGAGCGGAACTCCTCGATCTCGCCGTAGCTCGACAGGATCCCGGCGCCGTACGCGCGCAGCTCGCCGTCCTCATACATCACGCCGAACTCGATCGTGAACCAGAAGACGTCGGCCAGGAACTTGAGGCCGGGGTCGGTCTCGCAGCGGCGGGCGGCCTGGCCGGCGAGCAGGTTGAGCTCGGCGAACTCCGGCGAGGCAAGCAGGTTGCCGTGGCCGATCACCTCGTGGATCAGGTCCGGCTCCGGCGTATAGAGCGGCGCCGCCGGGTGGCGGATGTACTGGGTCGAGTGGAAGACCCGGTCGGCGAGCGAGCCGTAGAACTCGCCGAGGGGGACGAGCCCGGCCGCGGGGACGTAGCGGAAGCCGGTGAGCGGCTCGAGCCGGGCGCTCACCTCCTCGAGCTGCGGGATGTGGTCGTGTGGCAGGTCCAACGCCGCGTAGGCCTCGCGGAAGGCGCGGCAGGCGTAGCGCTCGTACTTCGGCGCCAGCTCGCGGCAGACCGTGCGCCAGACGTTCTGCTCCTCCTCCGTGTAGTCGATCGTGGGCGCCGGGGTGCCGGGCGTCCAGTCGAGGGCGGCCTCGGCGATCTCGGCGCGACGGGCACGGTAGACGGGATCGTTGGCGCCGGGATGGTCGGCGCCGAGGTGGACGACGACACCCTCCTCACCACGCGTGACCGGCGAATAGAGCTGTGCCTCCTCGAACATCAGTGGTCTCTCCGACGAGTTCGTGCCCGCTTTGCCGAGCGAAAGTCGAGCCTGGCTAGGAGCCGCGAAGCCGGCGTGCCGGCAAACGGGTGCGAAATCGGAGGAGCGACCACTAGGCGTGCGCCTCCGCCTTGTCAGGGTTCCAGGAGTAGGCGTACTCGGGCTTGTCCATCTCCCGCCAGAGCGAGGTCAGCCGCAGCGGCCGGAAGGTGTCCCACATGACCGCCAGCTCGTCCGTGCTCTTGGCCCCGAGCGAGCGCTCCACCGCCCCGGGCTGGGGCCCGTGGGGGAGGCCGGAGGGATGCAGCGTGATGCAGCCCACGTCCACGCCCCTGCGCGCGGCGTAGTCGCCCTCCGCGTAGAACATGACCTCCTCGGACTGGATGTTCGAGTGGTGGTACGGGAGCGGCACGGCCTGCGCGTCCCAGTCGAGCATCCGCGGAGCGAAGGTGCAGATGACGAAGTTCTGCCCCTGGAAGGTCTGGTGGGTTGGCGGCGGCAGGTGGAAGCGGCCGGCGCGGGGCTCGAAGTCGTCGGCGTTGAAGGTGTACGGCCAGACGTAGCCGTCCCAGCCGACCACGTCGAAGGGGTGGCGGTCGAGCAGGTACTCCTGGAACCCGTCGCGGACGCGGACCGCGACCCGGTACTCCCCCGCCTCGTCCCAGGTCTCGAGGCCCGAGGGCGGGTGGAAGTCCCTTTGTGAATAAGGGGCGTGCTCGAGCAGCTGCCCGTAGCGGTTGCGATAGCGATTGGGCGTCTCGATCTCGCCCGGCGTGTGGAAGCAGAGCCAGGCCTGGTCCCCGTCGTCGAGCTCGAACGTGTGGGTGGTGCCGCGCGGGATGACGACGTAGTCCTTCTCCTTGAAGGGCACCATCCCGAAGACCGTCCTGAGCACGCCGCCGCCCCGGTGCACGTAGATGACCTCGTCGCCCTCGCCGTTGCGGTAGAAGCCCTCGAGGTGGGCCTGGGGCTTGCAGACGGAGACCTCCAGGTCGCCGTTGTACATCAGGAGCCGCCGGCCGCTGACGGGGTCGCCGCCCGGCTCGATCGGCCCCGTGTCGGCGAGCCGGTGCACGTGGGCGTCGGGCACCCACTCGTCGCGCAGGATGGGCACGAACTCCCCCACCCTGTCGAGCCGGCAGGGCGAGTGCAGGTGGTACAGGATCGTCTCGTTGCCCGAGAAGCCCTCGTAGCCCATGACCTCCTCGACCAGCAGCTTTCGATGGCCGTTGCCGCCAGGCTGGCGGACTGCCATGTGGCGCTTGGCGGGGACCTCGCCGCGGCTCTCGTACCTCACAGGTTCCCTCTCCTCTCCTGCTCGCGCTCGATCGCCTCGAACAGCGCCTTGTAGTTGCCCTCGCCGAATCCCCGCGAGCCGTGCCGCTCGATATGGTATTAGATTAGTGTTGGGATTTAGTG
>JBJMLJ010000228.1:0-6284 GCA_045805365.1 Thermoleophilaceae bacterium | reverse complement strand
TCGAAACCTTCAGCCGCAACGCCCACCCACTCATCAACGACCTCAAACGCCCCGCCGACGACCTCGGCCCCACCATCCACGACCTCGGCAACCTCTCACCCGACCTCACCCACCTCTTCCACAACCTCAACCCACTCGTCAGGGCCGGGAAGACGAGCGTCCCCGACCTGAAGAAGGTCTTCCACGAGATCGGGCCGGTGATCGACGCCCTGCATCCCTTCCTCCAGCAGCTCAACCCGATCCTGAGCTACCTGAACTTCCACCAGACGACGGTGGCCGGCTTCCTCCAGAACGGCGCCCCCGACACCTCGGGCCACGCCGGCGGCAACCGCTACCAGACCAACGTCGGCATCATCGAGCCGGCCTCCTTCAACCGCTGGCTCAAGCGCCCGGACCAGGAGCGCGGCAACGCGTACATGGCGCCGAATGCGCTCCAGCGGGCGATCGCGCTCGGGACGATCGAGAGCTTCGACTGCAACCCGTCGGGCGGCCCGGTCAAGGACCCGGTCGACGCCGAGAGCACGCCGCCGCCGGCCCAGAACGCGATGAAGCGGCCGCCCTGCTTCGTCCAGCCGGCCTCGCTCTTCGGCGGCAAGCAGTTCACGATCCCGCAGAAGGGCGTCGCGCCCAAGCGGGACCGGCCGGGCTTCCGCCAGGGCAGCGACGGCACCGCCGTGGATCCGCACCCCGGCGACCCGCTGCACTAGCCCCGGCATAATCAGCGGATGCCTTTCGCTGCGGCGAGGCTGTACAGATGGCTGGGGCGCCACTACCTGTGGCTGTACGTCGGCTTCGAGATCACCACCGCGCTGATCATCGGGATCGCGACCCTCGGGCTGTTCGCGCTCTACACGCCCGGGATCACGCATGCGGAGTTCTGGCGGCTGGCGATCGTCGCCGAGACCCTCGTCTCGCTCGCCCTCGTCTACACGGTCGCCAAGGCGATCAAGATGGCCAAGCCGCTGGCGGACTGGTTGCGCACGCGCGATCCCGACGGCGCCCTCGACGCCTGGCTGGTCGCCATCGAGATCCCCCGCGGGCTCGTCTTCGTGAACGGCTGGAAGCCGTTCGCCATCATCTCGGCGCCAGGCGCGGTCATCTACACGCTCGAGCTCGGGCTGCCCGCCTACAGCGCCCTGATCCTCTTCGCCGGCGCGTGCATTGCCGTCGCCTACGCGGGTGTCCTCCACTTCTTCGCATCGGAGCTGTTCCTGCGCCCGGTCGTCGAGGACATCGCCAACGTGCTGCCGCCCGACTTCGAGGGGCAGCCCGCGGGGGTGCCGCTCCGCTGGAAGCTGCTGGGCGCGCTGCCGATCATCAGCATCGTGACCGGGGTGGTGACGGCGGGCCTCTCCGTGAGCGGCAAGCCGTCCCTCGACGACCTCGGCCTGGACGTGGTCGTGGCGATCGTGATCGCCTTCACGGTCTCGCTGGAGATGACCCTCCTGATCACGAAGTCGCTGGTCGGGCCGGTGAACGAGCTGGTCGAGGCCACGCAGCGCGTTCGGGGCGGCGACCTCGACGCCCGGGTGCCGGTGATGTCCGGCGACGAGATCGGCGCGCTCGCCGGCAGCTTCAACGAGATGATGCGCGGGCTCTCGGAGCGCGAGGCCCTGCGGCAGGCCTTCGGCAGCTACGTCGATCCGGACGTCGCCGAGCGGGTGCTCGAAGAGGGCGAGCTGCTCGAGGGACAGGAGCGCGAGGTGACGGTGATGTTCGTCGACGTGCGCGACTTCACGCCCTTCGCGGAGCGGTCGAGCGCGCGCGAGACGGTGAGCTTCCTGAACGACTTCTTCGACGCCGTGGTGCCGGTCGTCACCCGCTGCGGCGGCCACGCCAACAAGTTCCTCGGCGATGGCCTGCTGTGCGTCTTCGGGGCGCCGGAGCGGTTGCCGGACCACGCCGACCGGGCGCTGCGCTGCGCCCGTGAGGTCGCGACCGAGGTCGACGACCGCTTCGCAAGCCGGATCGAGATCGGCGTCGGCCTGAACTCCGGTCCGGTGGTGGTCGGCTCGGTCGGCGGCGGCGGCCGGCTCGAGTTCTCGGTGATCGGCGACCCGGTCAACGTCGCCGCGCGCGTGGAGGCGGCGACCCGCGAGCTCGGCGACACGATCCTCATCACCGAGGCCACGCGCTGTCTGCTCGAGAGCTTCGACGGCGAGGTGGAGCCGCGAGGGGAGATCGAGCTCAAGGGGAAGTCCGAGCCGGTGGCTCTGTACAGCTGCCCCATTTCCCTGGACGAACGTTCGATGCCCAGGCAGGCCGGCCTCACCGCCGAGGCCTAGTCCGCCGACAGATTCATGTGGCCTCCATCCCCCTGCCAGGCAGGCGGGCGCGGCCGCGCCCAACCCGCGCCCTTGCCGTCGTAGTCACCGCGCTCATGGTGGTGGCCCTCGGCGTGCCGACGACGGAGGCGAAGAAGGATCACTCCCGGCACGCCCAGCACGTCAAGCCTCCCAAGCTGCCGAAGCTGCCGAAGCTTCCCAAGCTTCCGAAGCCCGCCAAGCCGGGCAAGCCGGGCAAGGGCGCCGACGGCAAGGTGGGGAAGACGCCCAAGCCGAAGAAGCCGAAGCCGCCGACGGCCACGCCGGCCGTCACCGAGCCGCCGCCGAGCTCCCCGGCCAAGCCCGCTCCGACGACCACGAGTCCGAGCACGCCCGCCCAATCGCCGACCACGACCTCACCTGTGCGGCACCGGACCGCCCGCAAGCATCGCCATCGGGCGGCCCACCGTGCCCACCGTCGCGCCGCGGCCCACCACCGGGCGGCCTCAGGCGGCGTCGCCGGTGCTCGCGGCGGTTCGAGCGCCACGACCGCCGGCTCGACCGGAACGACCGACGCAGGCGCCAAGCGGACCGCCGGGAGCGGCGGGACCCGGTCGCCGAAGCACCGCGCCGACCAGGGCGGGTCAACGGTCACCCGCACCGTGCACGACATCGTCAAGGTCATCCCGAACTCGCTGAAGGCGGGCCTGGCGGCCCTGGCCGCGCTCACGCTGCTGCTCGGCGCCGGCTCCCTCTTCTCGGCGTTGCGTGCGCGGCGGCTCGACCGCCAGCGCCGCGAGCTGCTCCAAGAGGTAGGCCTGCTCCAGAGCGCGCTGCTGCCGCCCGTGCCCGACACGGTCGGGGCGCTGCGGACCTCGGTCGCCTATCGGCCGGCCGACGGCTCCGCCGCGGGCGGTGACTTCTACGACGCCTTCTCGACCTCCGACGGGAAGGCCGTCTTCATCCTGGGCGACGTCTCGGGCCACGGCCGCGGCGCGCTCGAGCGCACGGCCTTCCTCCGTTACACGCTGCGCGCGTACCTCGAGGCCGGGCTGGCACCGCGGGTCGCACTCCAGGTGGCGGGCAGGACCATCGACGCGCACCTCGGAAGCGACTTCGCCACGGTCATGTTGGCCATCCACGATCCGGCGAGCGGCTCGCTCACCTACGCCTGCGCCGGCCACCCGGCCCCGATCGTGGTCGGCCCGTCCGCCTACGAACCGGTGCTCGCCGCCTCCGCGCCCCCGGTGGGCATGGGGCTTCGCACCGGCCTGCGCGAGACGACCGTCCCGCTCGCCCCCGGCTCCGTCGCCTGCCTCTATACCGACGGGCTGACCGAAGCCCGCACGGCGGAGGGCATACTCGGGCGCACACGCCTCGCCGATCTGGTCGGCGAGCTCGGGCGGTCGGTCGACGCGCCGAAGCTGCTGGGGCGGGTTGCCGAGGAGTCCCGCCTGGTCTCCGACGACATGGCCGTCTGCGTCTTCACTCCCACGGCCGGCGTCACCGCCGGCGGTTTCCGGACCGAGCTGCTCGAGCTCTCCGCCGCCGAGCTCGACGGGCCGCTCGGGCGGCGCTTCCTCGAGAACTGCGGCGTGCCGGAGGATGACCTCCAGGCCGCTCTCGACGACGCGGCCTGGTTGGCCACCCGCTTCGACCAGCTGGTGCTCCACGTCGTCTTCGGCAATCGCATGACCGTTGAGGTTCTCCCGGCGAACGTCGAGAGCATCGAGGTCGCCGCGCGGCGCGGCGCGCGCAGGGCGGTTTAGTGCTGCGGTGCTCGCCGGGCCGGCGCCCCGGCTCCGCTCCTCGCTAGGCCGCAGCCAGCCCCGCGGCGGCGTCGACCACGGCGTCCGGCCGGTCCTCGACCACGAAGTGGCCGGCGTCGTCGAGCTCGACCACCCGGGCTTCGGGCAGGAGCTCCCGCCACTGATCGAGGAAGACGGGTTGGAAGACGCGGTCGCGCATCCCCCAGAGGAGCGTGGCCGGCACGTCGAGCTCGGCGAGCCGCTCGTGGATCCCCGACATGACCGGTGCGCTCCGGTCGCGCTCGGTGAGCGGGATGTCGCGCTGAAAGGCGAGCGTCCCGACCCGGGACCAATAGTCGGGGAAGGGCGCGCGATAGGCGTCCATCATCGCCGGGTCGACGTCCCGGCTGGCCATGCCGCCTGGAATCGCCTCGACGAACAGGTTGCCGGCCAGGGCGAGGATCTCGCCGAGCCCCTCGGTACGGAACTCCCTGATGAACGGCGGCAGGAAGCTCGGCAGCTCCCAGGCCCACGTGTTCATCAGGAGCAGCGCCCGCAGCCGCTCGCGACGGCCGAGCAGCGCGCCGAGCCCGATCGGGCCGCCCCAGTCGTGGGCCGCCAGGACGATGTCGCGCAGGTCCAGCTCGTCGATCAGCCGACCGACGTTCTCGATGTGCGTCTCGAGGGTGTAGTCGCGGAGGTGCGGCGGCTTGTCCGAGCGGCCGAAGCCCATGTGGTCGACTGCCACGCAGCGGTGGCCGCCGGCGGCGAGCTCGGCGATCGGCCGCCGGTACATGTAGCTCCAGGTCGGGTTGCCGTGGAGCATGAGGATCGCGGGACCGTCGCGCGGGCCCTCGTCGACGTAGTGGAGCCGCACGTCGCCGGCCTCGAGCCAGCGCGGATCGAACGGAAACGCTCCGCCGAAGTCCCCGCTCAGATCCTGCCCCATCGCTCGGCTTATAGCATTGCCTGGCCGTGTCCACCGAGACCGAGAAGGCCACCGCCCTCCACGGCGGCAGGCTGGTGGCCAAGCGCCTCGGGGCGCATGGGGTCTCCAAGCTGTTCACGCTCTCCGGCGGGCACCTCTTCTCGATTTACGACGGCTGCCGCGAGGAAGGCATCGACATCGTCGATACCCGCCACGAGCAAGCCGCGGCGTTCGCGGCGGAGGGTTGGGCCAAGGCCACGCGCGAGCCGGGTATCTGCGCGCTCACCGCGGGCCCGGGGGTCACCAACGGGATGAGCGCGCTGGCCTCGGCCTTCCAGAACGGCTCGCCGATGCTGGCGCTCGGCGGCCGCGCGCCGGCCGCGCGCTGGGGGCAGGGATCGCTCCAGGAGATCGACCACGTGCCTTTCGTCTCGCCGGTCACCAAGCTCGCCCGGACCGCCGACGCCACGGCCGGCATGCCCGCGCTGATCGACGAGGCCATTCACGCCGCGGTCGACCCGCCGAGCGGCCCCACCTTCCTCGACTTCCCGCTCGACCAGGTCTTTATGGAGGCCGACGTCGACGCCGACGCGCCCGCCTCCCTGCCCGATCCGGTCGCCGCTCCGGCGGCCGACGGGATCGAACGGGCGGCCGAGCTCCTGCGCGGCGCGGCGCGGCCGGTGGTGATGGCCGGCACGGGCCTCTACTGGGCCCACGCCGAGCAGGCGCTACGTGAGATCTGCGACGAGCTCCAGCTGCCTGTCTTCCTGAACGGCCTGGCCCGCGGCTGTGTGGCGGCCGACCACGAGCTCTTCTTCTCCCGCGCGCGCGGGACTGCGCTGAAGGGCGCGGACCTCGCACTGGTGGTCGGCGTGCCGATGGACTTCCGGCTCGGCTTCGGCGGCTCGTTCGGCGAGGAGACCCAGATCGTCGTGATCGGCTCTGCGCCGCCGGCGAACCCCCACCCGCGCGAGCCCGCGGCCGAGCTCTTCGGCGGCGTGTCGGCGACGCTCGAGGCCCTCCGCCAGGCGGCGGCCGGCGGCCCCGACCGCTCCGGCTGGCTTGCCGAGCTGCGCGAGACCGAGAACGAGAAGCGGGCGGGCGAGCAGGACGACCTGAACGACGACCGGGCGCCGCTCCATCCGCTCCGCGTCTACCACGAGCTCCAGCAGGTGCTCGACCGCGACGCCGTCGTGATCGGCGACGGCGGCGACTTCGTCTCCTATGCCGGGCGGGTCATGGAGACCTACGAGCCGGGCTGCTGGATGGACCCGGGCCCGTACGGCTGCCTCGGCGCCGGCCCCGGCTACGCGCTCGCGGCCAAGCTCGCGCGGCCGGGCAGCC
>JBJMLJ010000227.1:0-4799 GCA_045805365.1 Thermoleophilaceae bacterium | reverse complement strand
ACCTGCGATCGGCCGAGGGGCTCCGCAGCGCCGTCGTAGGAGATGTAGACGACGGAAGGTCTGGACCCGGGTTCGACCTGGCGAACCTAGCATTCGATCGATGCGAGTCCTGGCCGAGAGTGCCTATCCGATCTCGACGCCGAGCTCGCGGGTGCGAGTCGCTGCCTTTGCCCCCTTCCTTGCCGCGCACGGCGTGGACCTCCACTATCGGCCGACGCTCACCGTCAGCGAATACGGCGTTCTCGGGTCCGACGCTTCGTCCTGGCGCAAGGCGGCGGCTGCCGCTCGCGCATTCCGACGCTCGAGCCCGGAGCTTGACGACGCATACGACGTCCGGCTCGTGCACCGGCTGCGCACCCTCGTTCCCGTGCCCGGGAGACGCCGCCCGCCGCGGCCCGATGTCTACGACTTCGACGACGCGCTCTACCTCGGGTCGATCTCGAGCGCCAACACCAGGTATGGCTGGATCAAGCAGGAGTCGAGGCGCTCGGTGGCCTACATGAGGAACGCCCGCCTCGTCATCGCCGGCAACTCGTACCTCGCCGACAGGGCGGCTCGCTACGCGAATCGGGTCGAGGTCGTCCCCTCATGCGTCGATGTGGACCGCCAGTCCGTGCGCGCGCACGAGGCGCAGGAGGTCGTGACGGTCGGGTGGATCGGCTCTCCCTCGACCTCCGGCTACGTGCGGGCGGTGCTCCCGGCGTTCGAGCGGATCAACCGTGACCGGCTACGGGCCAGGCTGGTGCTCGTCGGAGCGAAGCCGGCGGTGCAACCCTCATGGGCCGAGTCCCGCCCCTGGACGCTGTCCTCGGAGGCGGCCGACCTCGCGAGCTTCGACATCGGGATCATGCCGCTGCGGGACACGGAGTGGGAGCGGGGAAAGTGCGGCTACAAGCTGCTCCAGTACTTCGCGGCGGGGGTCCCGGCGGTCGCCAGCCCGGTGGGCGTCAATCGAACGCTCGTGGGGGATGGCCGCGGCATCCTTGCGACTTCGGTGGAGGAGTGGGTGCAGGCGCTCGAGCTCCTCATGGACGATGTGGAGCTCAGGCGCTCGTGGGGGACGGCGGCTCGCGCCTACGCCGAGCGCGAGTTCTCGTACAGACGCTGGGCGCCGGAGCTCGCCGAGCTTCTCGGCTCGGTCTGAGGCCGGGGGCTCAGCTTCGCAGTCCGCGGCGCAGCAGGAGGCCGAGCGCTCCGCCCAGCAGGAGCACGGCGAGCCCGATCGCGCCGGTCTGCGCGGTGGAGTCGCCCGAGCCGGCGGCGGGCGCCGAGGCGAGCGTCGACCGTGCCGTCTGCTCCACCGCCGAAGCCTTCTTCCCGCCCTTGTGGGCGGAGCCGCCGCTGCCGTTGCCGCTGCCGCCGCCCGACTGGCTTCCGCCCGCCGGGGTGATGCCCTCGCCGAACAGCGGGGCTTTGGCCGCGCCGCCTCCCGACGAACCCGAGCTGCCGCCCGAGGAGCCGCTCGAGCTTCCGCCTCCCGACGCGTCCCTGCGGGCGCCCTCGAGCGGGATCGCGTACTCCTTGCCGGACGGGCTGCCGGGGTCGACGTGGACGCCGGGCTCGTCCTTGGCCGCGGCCGCCGACGGAAGGAGCGCAGCCAGGAGGACGCTGGGCAGGACGAGCTTCAGGAGCAGGGCACGCACGTTGGTGTTGTTGTATCGCATGCGGGCGTCGCTTTACAGGGGCGGCGCTTCCGGCTAGCTTGCGCCGCCGCATGCTGATTCTCGTCACGGGAGGGGGAGGCTTCATCGGCTCCCACCTCGTCGATCGCGTCCTGCGCGACGGCCACCGGGTCCGCGTGCTCGACAACTTCTCTACAGGGCGCCGCGAAAACCTCGTTTCGGTCGGCTCGGAGATCGAGGTGGTCGAGGGCGACGTGCAGAGCTACGAGCGGGCGCACACCGCCGTGCGGGGCGCGGACGCGGTCTTCCACGAGGCCGCGCTGCCCTCGGTTCCTCGCTCCGTACAGGATCCGCTCACGAGCAACGCGGCCAACGTGGTGGGGACGCTCAACGTCCTGCTCGCTTCGCGCGACAGCGGTGTGCGGCGCGTGGTCCTGGCCTCGTCGTCGTCGGTCTACGGCGCCAACGCGGTTCTACCGAAGCACGAGGACCTGACCCCCCAGCCGATCTCCCCGTATGCGGTGGCCAAGCTCGCCTGCGAGGGATACGCCCGTGCCTTCGGCCAGGTCTACGGGCTCGAGACCGTCGCCCTGCGCTACTTCAACGTCTTCGGGCCGCGTCAGGATCCGCTTTCCCAGTACGCGGCGGTGATCCCGAACTTCATCGGGGCGGCTCTCGGCGACCGGCCAGCGACCGTCTTCGGCGACGGTGACCAGTCGCGCGACTTCACCTACGTGGAGGACGTCGTCGAGGCAACGGTCCTCGCCATGGACTGCGAACGCGCCGCGGGCCAGGTGTTCAACGTGGCGAGCGGCCGGCGGGTGAGCGTGAACGAGCTGCTCGAGCAGATTCGCGCCCTCTCCGGGCGGGAGGTCCCCGCGCGGCACGTCGACGCGCGCCGAGGCGATGTTCGCCACACGGAGGCGGACATCTCGCGCGCTCGCGACGTGCTCGGCTACCGCCCGCGGTTCGAGCTCGACGACGGGTTGGAGAGGACCATCGAGCACTTCGCGGAGCAGCCGGGGTCGCCGGACGCGCTGCCGGTCAGCTGAGGGTCCTTCGCGTCATCGCCCGGCTGAACGTCGGCGGGCCGGCCATCCAGGCGATCCAGCTCAGCAAGCGGCTAGAGCCACTCGGCTACGAGACGACGTTGATCCGCGGGGTCGAGAGCGAGCGCGAGGGGAGCATGGACCACCTGGCGGCCGAGCTCGGCGTGAGGCCGCGGCAGTTGCGGACCCTCCAGCGCGAGCTCGGGCCGCACGACCTTCGCGCGCTGGCGAGCCTCGCCGGGACGATCCGCGCGTGGCGGCCGGACATCCTGCACACGCACATGGCCAAGGCCGGCACCCTGGGACGGCTGGCCGCGGTGCTCGCGGGGCCTCGCGGCCCGCGGATCCGCGTGCACACGTTTCACGGGCACGTCCTGACGGGGTACTTCTCGCCGCGGCGGGAGGCGGTCTTCACGCGGATCGAGCGGCTCCTCGCGCGCACGACCAGCCGCCTGGTCGCGGTCTCGGGGGAGGTGCGCGACGACCTCGTCCGGCTCGGGATCGCTGCCCCCGGCAAGATCGAGGTCATCCCGCTCGGCCTCGACCTCGAGCCCTTTCGGCCGGGCGCGTCAGGGCGGACCGAGGCGCGGGCGCGGCTCGGGCTGCCGGAGGACGCACGCGTGGTCACGCTGGTGGCGAGGCTCGTCCCGATCAAGCGCGTCGACCGCTTCCTGCGCGTCGCGGCGCGGATCGACGGCGCTCACTTCCTCGTCGTCGGCGACGGCGAGCTCTACGACGAGCTGAGGTTGTCGGCGAGCGCCCTGCGGCTGGGCGAGCGGCTTGTCTGGGCGGGGATCCAGCGAGACATGCCCGCGGTGATGGCCGCCAGCGACGTGGTCGTCCTGAGCTCCGACAACGAGGGCACACCGGTCAGCCTGATCGAGGCTCAGGCGGCCGGGCGGCCGGTCGTCACCACCGACGTGGGCGGGGTCTCGAGCGCTGTGCTCGACGGCCGCACGGGGACTCTGGTGGCGCGCGACGACGAGGCCGGCTTCGCCGACGCCCTGCGCGGCCTCCTGGACGACCCGGAGGAGGGACGCCGCCTCGGCGAGAACGGGCGGGAGCACGTCCTCGGCCGCTTCTCGATCGAGCGGCTCGTGGCCGACATCGACGACCTCTACAGGCGGCTAGGGGTGCAGCAGCCGGTGTAGCTCGGCTGCCGCGATCTCGTCCGCGACCGGCCCGTTGCCGGCGCTGATGCAGAAGCCGTCGAGGTCGTGGCGCCCCATGAGCCGCCGCGACGTCGGGCTCGACTCGATTGGCATGCCGGCCACCCGCAGCGGATCCGCGTAAGCGGCGCTCGTCCAATGGGCCACCAGGTCCGGCAGGTGAGCGGGAGGTGACGCTGCGCGCTCGTAGATGCGGATCACCTTCTCGATGAGCTTGTTGCCCGCTTCGTCCGTCAGCGCCCCCAGCAGATCCTCGAGCTCGCGGCAGGTGCTCTCGTAATCGGAGCGCGCGACGGTCCCGTCGCGCTCCCGTCCTCTGAGGTTGACGCGGAGCCAGGCGTGCTGGTCGCTGTAGAGAGTGAACGCGCGAGTGTGCGGCCAGTCCCACGGGGGCACCAGCGTCGGGGCCGCTAGCGCCCGGGTGATGCCCGGGGCGGCGAACCGGTTGTAGAGCCGGCGGGCGGGCCGCGGGGCACGGCGCTTGAGCGTCCCAAAGGCGGAGCGCCAGCGCTGGCTGGCCGGCCCGCTCCGCCAGTCCGCCCGCCGGCCGATCCGCTCGTGCTCCAGCACCTCCTCGAGGAACGCGGGGATGCCGTACCCCGGTTGCATGCCGTGGAGGCTGAACACGACGAAGCGCGGCTCGCCGCCCGCGGCCGCCGCCAGCGCCGAGATCTGGGCGTCCACTTCGCGGTACAGCTCGGGCAACGTCGGGCGCACCTCGGGAGGCGTCTTGCCCGCGTAGACCGGGCTGTCGGGCTCGGCCGTATGCCAGAGGAGGTGGCCGACGTGGTGGAGCTCGTTGAAGACGAGCAGGAGCATGTCGGGATCGTCCTCCCGGAGAAGACGGCGGCCGAGCTCCCCGCGCATGCGGATGCCGCGGAGGCTGCCCTCGACGATGCGGGTGAGGAGGCCCGTGGGCATTCCGTCGGGATCCTGCGGGGGCTCGTTCGCATACGGGT
>JBJMLJ010000226.1:0-6385 GCA_045805365.1 Thermoleophilaceae bacterium | reverse complement strand
CGTCCTCGAGCAGGGAGGGGTGCCGCGGCTCACGCCGCTCGGCGCGCTGAGGCCCGACGCGCCGCACACGGTCCCGATCCGGCTCTGGGCCCTGGGCGAACCGCTCGTCCGCCTGACGCCCGAGCGCCGGATGCGGCGAGCGATCGAGCGGGCGCGCGCGTTCGCCGACGAGCTCGCGGAGACGATCGGCGACGGCGTGCTCCTGCACCCGCCGCTGCCGAGCGTCGCGCCCAGGCACCGCGGGACCTACGGCCGGCTGCTCTTCTTCCAGCCGGCCGGGGTCTTCAACGTCGCCGCCGTCCCGGTGACCGAGGTGCCGATGGGGCTGGGGGAGAAGGGGCTTCCGCTCGGCGTGCAGGTGGCCGCGGGGCCGGGGCGCGACCATGTGGCGATCGCCGCTGCGCTGGAGCTCGAGCGCGCCTTCGGCGGCTGGCGGCCCCCGGGCTAGCCGAGGGCCTCCTTGAAGCCCTGACGCCAGCTCCGGTAGTGGGGCTCCCAGCCGAGCTCGCTCTTGGCCTTGGCGTTGCTCGCGCCGCGGAGCTCGGTGGTGAACAGCGCCACCGGCTTGCCGGCCACGAGCTTTGCGAGCCAGACCGGGACCCGGAACGGCTTCTTGGCCCCGAGCGCCTCGGCGTACACGGGCATCCACTCGCGGAAGGGCGCGGGCTCGTCGTCCACGACGTTGTAGATCCCGGCGGCGCCGCGCTCGACGGCCGCGACCGTGGCGGCGGCCGCGTCGTCCACGTGGATGAAGGAGACAGTCCCGGTCGCCTTGCCGACGAGCGGCTGCTTGCGCTTGCGGACGTCCTCGGCACTCGTGCCGTCGGAGGCGTAGTAGGTACCCGGCCCGTAGAAGAACCCGTAGCGCAGCACCAGCCCCTCGAGGCCCTCGGCGCCGACCACGGCTCGCTCCATCTCGACGACGGTCCTGCAGGCCTCGCCGAAGGCGCCCCGGGCCATGTCGAGCACCGGCGCCTCCTCGTCCTTGACCCAGTCGCCCTGCGGCGCGTAGATGAAGGCGATGCTCTGGGCGACCATCCGGCGGGCGCCCGCCGCCCGGGCGCAGTCGATCAGGATCCGAGTGCCCTCGCTGCGCACCTCGTTGGTGGCGTCGTAGATCGAGGAGTCGCGGAAGTCGAGGCGGTCGGGCAGCGAGGTCAGCTGGTGGACCACTACCTCGGGGGCGGCCTCCACCATCGCCGAGCGCACGCGGTCCTCGTCGAAGACGTCGGCCACGGCCGGTTTCGCTCCGGCCGCGCTGATCGCCGCTGCTTTGTCCGCGGAGCGGGTCATGCCGGTCACCTCGTGGCCCGCCTCGATCAGCTGCGGGAGCAGCGACCTCCCGATCGCGCCGGTCGCGCCCGCGACGAAGACCCTCATCTGCGCGCCGCTACCCCGATCCCGTCGCCGACGGGGAGCACGCAGGCGACCCACTCGTCGCTGTTCACGAGCTCCGCGTTCAAGGCTCTCGCCGAGGCCAGGTTCTCGGCCGACCAGCGGGTGTCGGCCCCCTCGGGCAGCCCGACCTCGCCGGACATCAACAGGTTGTCCACCACGAGCAGGGCCCGCTCGGCGAGCTTCGGCTCGGCCAACTCGAGGTAGTCCCTGTACTCGACCTTCGTGCCGTCGATGAACAGAAGGTCGAACGGCCCGTCGAGCCCGGGGATCGTCTCCCGGGCATCGCCCTCGACGATCTCCACTCGCTCGGCGACGCCGCCTCGGGAGAGGAAGTCGCGCGCCTGGGCCGCCCGATCCGGGTCGAACTCCAGCGTGACGACGCGGCCCCTGTCGAGCTGCTCGGCCATGTGCAGCGTCGAGTAACCGATCGCGGTCCCCACCTCGAGCACGACGGGGTCGACGGCCCGGCAGAGCGCGGCGAGCAGCCGGCCGGTCTCCCAGTGCACGATCGGCACGCCGTCGCGCTCGGCCACCGCCTCCATCTCCGCCATCACCTCAGACCGCTCCGGGCGCAGGTCGCGCAGATAGGACTCGACGTGGTCCGAGAGGATCGCCACGGGCGCCGACGATACAGCCGCCGGGGATCGCCGGCCCTTTATCCTCAGATCCTCCGGTCCCGACACGGTGAAGGAGGCGGAATGGCCGAGCTGCTCGAGGTTCCCTCTGGCCTCGAAGGCGTCATCGCCTTCCACACCGAGATCGCCGAGCCGGACAAGGAGGGGAATGCCCTCCGCTACCGCGGGGTCGACATCGAGGATCTCGTCGGGCAGGTGCCGTTCGAGAAGGTGTGGGGACTCCTGGTCGACGGGACCTACGAGCCGGGAATGCCGCCGGCGGAGCCTCATCCGCTGTCAGTTCGAACGGGCGACCCGCGGGTCGACCTGCAGGCGGCTCTCGCCATGCTGGCCCCGGAGTGGGGCCTCGGCCAGCTGATCGACGTATCGGACCAGCGGGCCCGCGACGACCTGGCGCGCGTGTCGGTGATGGCGCTGTCGTTTGTCGCCCAGTCCGCGCGGGTAGGCAAGCCGCCGGTGCCCCAGCGGGAGGTCGACAAGGCGCAGTCGATTCCCGAGCGCTTCCTGATCCGCTGGCGCGGCGAGGCGGATCCCCGGCACGTCAAGGCGATCGACGCCTACTGGATCTCGGCGGCGGAGCACGGCATGAACGCGTCCACGTTCACCGCCCGGGTCGTGGCCTCGACCGGCGCGGACGTCGCGGCGGCGCTCTCCGCGGCGGTCGGCGCGCTGTCCGGCCCGCTCCACGGGGGCGCCCCTTCGCGGGTGCTCCAGATGCTCGACGACGTGGCGGCGAGCGGTGACGCGGAGGCCTACGTGAAGGAGCTGCTCGACCGCGGCGACCGGCTGATGGGCTTCGGCCACCGCGTCTACCGGGCCGAGGACCCCCGCGCCCGCGTGCTCCGGCGAACGGCGAAGGAGATCGGCGCGCCGCGGGTGGAGGTCGCCGAGGCGCTCGAGGAGGCAGCGCTCGCGGAGCTGGCCGAGCGCAAGCCGGACCGCGTCCTGGCCACCAACGTCGAGTTCTGGTCGGCCGTCGTCCTCGACTTCGCCGACGTCCCGCCCGAGCTGTTCACGCCGCTCTTCTCCTGTGCGCGAGTGGCCGGCTGGTCGGCCCACATCATGGAGCAGAAGCGCGAGGGACGGCTGATCAGGCCGACCGCCAAGTACGTCGGCCCGGCCCCGCGGAACGCGGCCGCCGTCGATGGTGCCGGCCCCTGATGGAGGCGGCCACCACCACCCAGGAGACGCCCGAGCGGCAGCAGGTCTCCTCGTTCGCCAAGTCCCTCTTCCTGGGCGAGATCCACGAGGAGATGGTCTTCCCCTTCCCGATGCCCTCGGACGAGGAGCAGGAGAAGGTCAGGGGGCTGATCGGATCGCTGCGCGAGTACGCCGAGGAGGCCTACGACGAGCGCCGCTTCGACGAGGAGCGCTGGATCCCCGACGAGGTGATCGCGGGCCTTGGCGAGCGCGGCCTCATGGGCCTCTACGTGCCGGAGGAGTACGGCGGCCAGGGCCTGTCCCAGACCGGCTACTGCCGGGTGTCGGAGACGTTTGGCCAGATCGACGGCACGCTCGCGGTCGTGATGGGCGTGCACCAGTCGATCGGGATGAAGGGGATCGTGCTCTTCGGGACCGAGGACCAGAAGGCGCGCTTCCTGCCCGGCCTCGCGAGCGGCCGCAAGATGGCGGCGTTCGCCCTGACCGAGCCCGAGGCCGGCTCCGACGTGCACGGCCTGCGCTCCCGTGCCGTCAAGCAGCCCGACGGCTCCTGGGTCCTGAACGGCGAGAAGCGCTACATCGGCAACGGCAGCCGCGCCGACACCCTCGTGACCTTCGCCCGCTGCGAGATCGACGGCAAGGACAGCCACATCGCCTTCATCCTCGAGAGCGACATGGAGGGGCTCGAGGTGGGCGAGCGCTACGACACCATGGGCCTGCGGGCCAACGACCTGCGCCGCCTCTACTACAAGGACGTCCGCATCCCGCCCGAGAACGTGCTCGGCGAGCCCGGCGAGGGCTTCAAGATCGCCATGCACATCCTCAACAACGGCCGCATGAGCCTCGGCACGGGCTCGGTGGGCGCGACCAAGGTGTTCCTCGACCTGATCATCGATCACGTCAAGGAGCGCAGGCAGTTCGACCGCCCGCTCGCCGACTTCGAGCTGGTCCAGGACAAGATCGGCTGGATGGTCTCCTACCTGTTCGGGCTCGAGGCCATGACCTACCTGACCACCGGCCTGGTCGACCGCGACGTGCCCGACTACTCGCTCGAGTCGGCGATCGTGAAGGTGTCCGGCACCGAGTTCCTCTGGTACGCGGCCAACCGGGCGCTGCAGCTCAAGGGCGGCGCCGGCTACATGCGCGACGAGCCCTACGAGAAGGCGCTCCGCGACATCCGCATCTTCCCGATCTTCGAGGGCGCCAACGACGTGATGCGCGCCTTCATCGCCCTCTCCGGCATGAAGCCGCTCGGCGACGAGCTCAAGGAGGTGAGCGACGTCGAGCTGAGCGATCCGATCGGCACCATCGGCGTCCTGGCCGACTACGTGACCTCGCGCGTCAAGCGCGGCGTCATGCCGGACAAGGTGACCCTGGCCCACGAGTCGATCTCGCAGCTCGCGGAGCCCCTCACCGATCAGGTCAAGCGGCTGCGCGCCCTGACCGAAGGGTTGTTGCGCGAGCACCGCAAGGGGATCATCGAGCGCCAGTTCCATCAGAAGCGCCTGGCCGACGCCGTGGCCGACATCTACGCGCAGATCGCGGTGCTGTCGCGGGTGACGGCCCACCTCGACGAGAACGACGTCGAGATCTCCGGCCAGGAGCTCTACATCGCCGAGACCTTCTGCACCCGGGCGGCCAGGCGCGTGGAGCACCAGCTCGACCAGATCGAACGGAACGACGACGACCGCATGGTCTCCATAGCCAAGCTCGCGCTGAAGCGGGGCGAGTACGGCTACGCGTTCTTCGATGACTAGCCAGCGCAAGCGGCTAATCCTCGTCGCCTGCATCCTCGGCACCGCCGTCGTCACGGTCGACGCGACCGTCGTCAACGTGGCCCTCCCCGCCATCTCGAACGACCTGGGCGGGGGGCTCGCCGGCCAGCAGTGGACCTCCAACGCGTACCTCGTGACGCTCGGGTCGCTGCTCCTGATCGGCGGCTCGCTCGGCGACCTCTTCGGGGAACGGCGCGTTTTCGCCCTCGGGATTGGCGCCTTCGGCGCGACCTCGCTTCTGTGCGCGCTCGCCCCATCGATCGAGCTGCTGGTGCTGGGGCGGGCGCTTCAGGGCGTTGCGGGAGCCGTGCTCACGCCGTCCGCTCTTGCGGTGATCGTGGCGGTCTTCCCGCCGGCCGAGCGGGGCAAGGCCGTGGGCGCATGGACCGCTTGGGGCGGGATCGGCACGGTCCTCGGGCCGCTGATCGGAGGGCAGCTCGTCGATGCGGCCTCGTGGCGCTGGATCTTCGCCATCAACCTGCCGCTGGTGGTCGTGACGATCGTCCTGATCATGCGCGTGGTCCCGCAGACTCGCGACACCGACGAGCGCGCGAATATCGACGTGGGCGGAGCTCTGATGTGCGCGCTCGGCCTCTCCGGGATGACCTTCGGGCTCATCGAGCAGCCGCTCAAGGGCTTCGGCGATCCCGTCGTGTTCCTGCCGCTTGCGCTCGGCGCGGTGCTGTTCGTGTCCTTCCTCGTCTACGAGGCGCGCGGTACTGACCACCCGATGCTGCCGCTCGCCCTCTTCCGGCGACATAACTTCGCGGCGGGGAACGTCGAGACGTTCGCGATGTACGGCGGGCTCGGGGTGGTCTTCTTCTTCCTCATCCTCTTCCTCCAGCAGGTCGCCGGCTTCGACGCGCTCAAGGCGGGCACCTCGACCATCCCCGTCACCATCGTGATGCTGCTGTTTTCGCAGCGGTTCGGTGCGCTCGCCGACCGCTACGGCCCACGGTTCTTCATGGGCGTTGGGCCCTTGATCGCGGCCGTGGGCCTCCTCCTCCTGCAACGGCTCGACGCCGACGTGAACTACGTCACCGACCTGCTGATTCCCCTGCTGGTGTTCGCGGTCGGGCTCTCGATGACGGTCGCGCCGCTCACGGCGACGGTGCTCGCCGACGCCGACGAGCACAACGCGGGGATCGCGTCGGGAGTCAACAACGCGATCGCCCGGGTCGCGGCGCTGGTGACGATCGCGGCCATCGGAACGGTCGTGGCGAGCCAATACAGAACGGAGCTGGACTCGAGCCTCGGGGCGCTCGCCTCCCGGCCCGCCCTTGCCCCCGCCATCAAGCGAGCCGAGCGGCAGCCACTCGCCAAGGTGACGCTCACCGCGGCGCCACCGGCGTTGCGGGCGCGCGTCGGCGCCGCGACCGAGAAGGCCTCGGTGCACGCGTTCCACGTCGGTATCGG
>JBJMLJ010000225.1:0-7790 GCA_045805365.1 Thermoleophilaceae bacterium | reverse complement strand
TGTCCCCGTAGACCCAGGTGCCGCTGATGTGGATGTACGGCTTGCCGGCGCCCGCGAACGCCTCGAGCGCCGCGTCGGCGACTGCCGCGTCGAGGTCCCCGCTGGTGGCGTCACCGGGACTGGCCGTGTGGATGGCCCCGTCCGCGCTGCTCAGCAGGTCCAGGAGGGCCCGGCGGTCGTAGAGGTCGACGACGGTCGGCGTGGCGCCGCTGGCCGCAACGGCATCGGCCTGGGCGTCGCCCTCGCGCACGAGCGCGATCACGTCGTGCCCGTGCTCCCGCAATTCCGTCAGCACATGAGATCCGATAAAGCCGGTTGAACCGGTGAGTGCGACTTTCATGGCGCGCCTCCTTCTAGGTATGCGTTCAAGCGTTTGATTGACATTAGCGGCCAGGAGCATGGTCTGTCAAGCGGTTGCTTGAATTGGTTGCGGCAGGGGGGATTGGGCCGATGCTGCCCGGCCCGTCAGTCAGCCCGAGCTCGTGCCGCGGAAGGCGCCGGCGAGTATCGGAACCAGCAGTCGCTCGAGCTGCTTCTCGGATTTGTCCCTGAGCTCGGCCCCGACCGGTGCGAGGGCCAACCAGTTCAACATTCCGGCCGCACAGCGCGTGCGGAAGGTCAACTCCCCGGGCTTGACGTCGGGAAGGTTCGCCTTCAGCACCCGACGGACATCGGCCCGAATCCGGTCGAACCTGGCATCGAACCGGTCCCATCCCTGGGGGGGATCGATCCCGGCCCGTGCCACGATGCGCATGACGGCGAGATCGCGCCCGCCGCCCGCCAGCGCGCGAATCATCGGTCGAGCGAAGGCCGCCGCCAGCGTCTCGAGCGTCGACCCCGGGCCCAGCGCGCTCACCGCCTCCTGTTGTGCGTCCAGGTAACGCTCCAGCGCGTCCTCGATCGCCGCCTCACAGAGCGACTTCAGCGAGCCGAAGTGGTAGCTCACAGCGGCGACGTTGGCCTCGGCGGCATCCGTGAGCTCTCGCAGAGTCACGCCATCCTCGCCGCGCTGAGAGAGCAGATCCAAGGCTGCGTCCATCAGTCGCGCCTGCGTCCGGCGGCCTCCCTCGCGACGCTGGTCCGCTTTCGCCGATTCCATACAACTTATTCAATCATACGATTTAACAGGCGCGCAAGATGCCTGCGGTCAGCCGATCGACTCGAGCAAGTCGTTGCAGGCCTGCTCACAGCGGCTCACACCTGGGCGCAAATGCGGCAGTGCTCGTGGTGCTCGGCGTGCCGCTCGCACTCTTTGCGACAGGCACTGCACGCCACCACGCAGCCCTCAACGGCTGCGCGGACGACGCCGGCGTCCGACGCTGTCTGGCGGGTCACGATGCGGCCGGTGGAGTCGCACAGATCGGCGCAGTCGAGGCAAAGGCGAATACATCGCACCAGCTCTTGCGGATCGCTCTCGCCGAGGTCGGCATCGGCGCAGCTGGTACACGCGGCCGCACAGTCGATACACGCCTCGATGCAGCGCACCACCACGTCGCGATCACGGCTCGCCGGCTGCGGATGCGCCTCGAGCATCTCTCGAATCGTCACTTTTCCCTCCTAAAGCGTCGCAGGGGCGGGACGGAGCATGAGGCACATGACGCTGCGGATCCAGGCCGCCTGACCGCTCAGGGACTCTGGCTGTGCCATGGTGCGGGCGACGAGCTTCCGGCGATCGCGCCCACGAGCGCGATGGCGAGCAGTCCGGCCCCAAGTCCGAGCGCGGCGGCGTTGCTCACGTGGAGCACGAGCAGTGCTCCGGCTATTGCGCCGCCGAGCATCGCCGCGACGGCGAGGAGCCGGCGCACGAGGGCGAACCGGTCGCGCTCGCGGATGTCGGCCGCGACTCCGGTCAGCGTCATGGTCAGGACGGTGGTCGTGAGGTCGTAGACCCGCAGCCGCCGCACGGCGGCGTTCTGCGCGCCCATGGCGAGGGCGAGGAGCGCCGCGATGCCGTCTCTCGCCCCCGGGCCGATCTGATCCCCCGCTATCGCCGCAGCAACGAGGGCGACAAGGACAAGGACGAGTTCGCCCCCGGTTACCGCCACGAGGAGGCGACCTCGATGTGAGCCGAGACGCTCGACAGCCACCCCGCCGACGGCCGCGCCGAACAGGAATCCGGCGAGGGCCGAAAGGGACGCGGACAGTGAGAAGCCGCTCGCGCCGGCGACGGCAAATCCGACGAATACGACATTGCCGGTCATGTTGGCGACGAACACCCGGCCGAGACTGAGAATGCTCACGGCGTCGACGACTCCCGTGACCACGGTGAGTACCAGCATGAGCCCGGGCAGTGGGCCGTGAGCGGGGTCGGCGACCAGGCGGCGAAGGGACGAAGCGGGGTGCGCAGCCAAGGCGGCCCACGCTAACGCGGCGAGGGGGTTTCTCCAGACCCGCCTACATTTGACTGGATGGGAAGGTTCTATCGATCGACCCAAGAGGCACCGGAGCGCCCGGCGGATCCCGCCGTGCGCCGCGCGAACCTGCGCCGCATCGGTCCGCTCTTCGCCCCCTACAAGGCGCGCCTGAGCGGCCTTCTCCTCCTGATCGTGATCTCGGCCGCGCTGGGCGTCGTTCCCGCGTTCCTGCTCAAGCGAGTGCTCGAGGCAATCGGCCAGAACGACACGCGCGCGTTGTCGCTGAGCGCGGGCGGGATGATCGCCATCGCGGTCGTCACCGGAGTGCTGGGCGTTGCGCAGACGCTCCTCTCGAACCAGGTCGGGCAGCGTGTTATGCACGACCTGCGCACCGCGGTATTCCGGCACCTCCAGCGCCTGTCCCTCGCCTTCTTCACCCGAACCCGCACCGGCGAGGTGCAGTCGCGGATCTCGAACGACATCGGGGGCGTGCAGAACGTGGTGACCAACACGGCCACCTCGATCGCATCGAACGTGACCACGGTCGCCGCCACGGTGGTGGGCATGCTCCTGCTCAGCTGGCAGCTGTCGCTGTTCGCGTTCGCGCTGATCCCCCTGTTCGTTTTCCTCACGAACCGGGTCGGCAAGGAGCGCCAGCGCATCGCCAAGACCACGCAGGAGACGATGGCCGACATCTCGAGCCTGGTGCAGGAGTCACTGTCGGTGTCGGGGATCCTGCTCGGCAAGACGATGGGCCGCGGCGGCGAGCTGGCCGACCGCTTCGAGGGCGACTCCCGGCGCCTGGCCGACCTCGAGGTGCGCCAGCGCATGGCCGGGCGATGGGTGATGGCCTCGATCCAGACGAGCTTCGCGATCATGCCCGCGGCGGTGTACTGGTTCGGCGGGCTGGCGTTGGCGGGCGGATCGCACGCCGTGTCGATCCCGCTGCTGGTGGCGTTCACGACCCTGCAGACCAGGCTTTTCTTCCCGGTCGGCAACCTCCTCGGCGTCAGCCTGGACGTACAGACCTCGCTCGCGCTGTTCGACCGGATCTTCGAGTACCTCGACCATCCGGTGGACATCGAGGAGAAGGCGGATGCGATCTCGGAGGCCGAGGCCGGCGACGTGGCATTCGATCAGGTCTGGTTCCGCTACGGCGAGGACTGGACTCTGCGCGATGTCTCGTTCACCGTTCCAGCCGGGACCAAGACCGCGCTCGTGGGCGAGACCGGGGCGGGCAAGACGACGCTCGGATATCTCGCGGCCCGGCTCTACGACGTCGGCCGCGGACGGATCACGATCAACGGCCTGGACATCCGCGACCTGAGCTTCGACGCCTTGACCGACCTGGTCGGAGTCGTCTCCCAGGAGACGTACCTCTTCCACGCCTCCGTCCGCGACAACCTTCGCTTTGCCAAGCCGGACGCCACCGACGAGGAGCTCGAGACCGCCGCCCAGGCGGCCCGCATCCACGACGTGATCGCCGGCCTGCCCGACGGCTACGACACGATCGTGGGCGAGCGCGGATACCGCTTCTCCGGCGGCGAGAAGCAGCGGATCGCCATCGCCCGGACGATCCTGCGCAACCCGCCCATCCTCGTACTCGACGAAGCCACGAGCTCGCTCGACACGGAGACGGAGCGCCTCGTTCAGGAGGCGCTCGACCGCCTGTCGGCGGGCCGCACGACGATCGCGATCGCCCACCGACTCTCCACCGTGCGCGACGCCGACCAGATCATCGTCCTCGACCACGGCCGGATCGTGGAGAGTGGCCGGCACGAGGAGCTGATGCGGGCGGGCGGGCGTTACGCCGCCCTTGTCAGCCGCGACGCAGAAGTCGCCACGATCGGCGCGCCCGAGGGTGACGGGCCCGCGCTCGCGGCCGCGCGCTAGCGCTGCTAATACGCTCAGCCGGTGGCACCGCGGCCGAGTCGTGAAGAACGCGTCAGGCGCCTGAGTCGCGTCGGCGAGCTAGAGGTGAGCGGCGAAGATCAAGCAGAAGTCGACGCCTACTTCGCTCCCGACTACGCCTTCCATGGTCCCGACGGCGCCGAGATGGACTACGAGGGCCTCAAGGGCTACTTCGCCTCACTGCGCGCGGCGTTCGACGACCTGACCATCAGGCGCGGGGTCATGATCGTTGAGGGCGACTACATCGCGTGCCAGACGACGATCACCGGGACCTTCGTCCGTGAGTTCACGCGGTCACCGATCGGGTCGATCGCCCCAAACGGCCGCCGGGTCGTCTTCGAGCTCATGAACATCTTCCGGTACGACGATCAGGGACGCCTCGCGGAGGAATGGGTGCAGACGGACAACCGCAGTCGCCTACGCGAGTTAGGCGCTGCAGGTTGCTGACCGGGCCTTCCGCGAGCGCTCCGGCGCGCGCCTCTCACCACGCGCTGCGTGAGACGGCCGCGGCCCGCTTCGCCAGGCCCTCGACGTAGGCGTCGATGAGCAGCTCGAAGCGCTTGTCCTGGTCGAAGACCGCGTACTGGTCGGCGAGGGCGACCATGTTCGGGAACTGGTCTGCCGGCAGGGACGCGATGTAGTCGCGCACCATCGTCGCGATCTCCTCCGGCGGCGGCTGATCCGCGGGCGGCTCGCCGCCCTCCTGGGTCTCGTCCATCGTGAACCCGTTCACGGCCGAGATCAGCAGGTGGTGGCCCACCACGGCGAGGTCGTCGGGAACGCCGCCGGCGCGAAGGATCGCCAGCACGCGCTCGGACCAGCGAAGGGCGTTGGGGCCCATCGGCACCCGGCCGATCGAGATCCGCACGACGTCGCGGTGCCGCAGGATCATCGCGCGCATCCCGCGGGCGACGTCCTTGAGCTGAGCCTGCCAGCGCTCCGGCATGGGCTCCGGCACGTCCAGCTCGCCGATCAGCTCGTCCATGACGAGGTCGAGCAGCCCGTCCTTCGAGCCGACGTGCCAGTAGAGCGACGCCGCTCCGGTGTCGAGCTTCTCGGCAACCCTCCGCATGCTGAGCCCCTCGAGGCCCTCGGCGTCGAGGACCGCGATCGCGGCCTTCACGATCGCCTCGCGGGTGAGCGGGTCGCGGCGGCGCTGCGGCTCGCGCGTCGGAGCTCGCTGCCACGGGGGCGGCGGAAGCTCGCTCGCGGCGTGGCTCTGGTCGCCCATGACTGGAACAGCGTACTAGAGCGGAATGCCGTTGCACGGTTGTGCCCGATCTGCTAGAACACCGTTCGATATCGAACACTGATTGTCTAACGACAGTCGTTCTAGTAAGGAGGAGGCCAATGGTCGTAGCAGCGACCGCGACTCACACGCCGAGGACCCGCCATCACCCCAGGCGCTGGCTGGCGGCGGCCGTGATGATCGGCGCGGCGACGATGGACCTGATCGACATCACGGTCGTCAACGTCGCCCTGCCGACGATCCGCGCCGACCTCGGGGCGTCGGGTACCGAGCTCGAGTGGATCGTCTCCGCCTACATGCTCGCCTTCGCGGCCCTGCTCATCGTCTCGGGGAGCTTCGGCGACCTGCTGGGCCGCAAGCGGATCTTCTGCGGGGGCATCGCCGTCTTCGGGCTCGCGAGCCTCGCCGCCGGGGTGGCGCCTTCGCCGGAGTGGCTGATCGGCGCCCGCGTGATCCAGGGGGCCGCCGCGGCGGCGATGATCCCGCAGCTCCTCGGGACCTTCCGCTCGATGTTCTCCGGGGAGGAGCGAGGCAAGGCGTTCGGCATCTACGGCGCGACCCTCGGCTTCGCGTCGGCGCTCGGGCTGATCGTGGGCGGCGCGCTCACCGACGCCGATCTGTTCGGCTTGGGGTGGCGCACCGTCTTCCTCGTCAACATCCCGGTCGCTGCGGTCTCGCTGGTCGCCGCGCTTCGGGTGGTGCCCGAAACGCACGACCCCGATGCCGGGCGCCCGGACGTCGCCGGTGCCGCGCTGCTGGCCGGCGCCATCGTCGCTATCGCCTACCCGCTGCTGGAGGGCCGGAGCCTCGGCTGGCCGGCGTGGATCTGGGCGGTGCTTGCGGCGGGCGTCGCCGGGCTCGTGGCGCTGGGGGCGATGGAGGGCCGCCGCCGGCAGGACGGAGTCGCTCCGCTCCTGCGCACGCCCCTGTTCCGGATCCCGGCCTTCTCGGCCGGGCTGGTCACGCAGCTCGCGTTCTCGGCCGGGCTCCAGGGGTTCTTCCTGGTGTTCGCCGTGTGGATCCAGGTCGGGATGGGCTTCACGCCGCTCGGGGCGGGGTTGACCTCCCTGGCCTTCAGCGCCGGGAGCTTCGTGCTCGCGCCGATGGCGGTGCCGCTCGCGCAACGCTACGGGCGGCTGATCCTCTCGGCCGGCGGCGCGCTCATGGCCGTCGGGACGCTCGGGGTCGTGCTGGGCGCCGACCACGTGGGCCACGGCTCGAACCCCTGGCCCGTCGTGCCCGGGCTCGTGGTCACCGGCGTGGGCCTCTCGCTGCTGGTCATCCCGCTGGTCAACGTCGTGCTGGCAGCGGTTCCGCACGAGGTGGCGGGAGGCGCCGGCGGGGCCTTCTCCACGGCGCAGCAGCTCGGCGGCGCGCTCGGCGTAGCCGTCGTGGGGACGGTGTTCTTCTCGCAGCTCGCGGGTGGGAGCTCGTTCACGACCTCGTTCGAGCACGCGGCGCCGCTCGTGATCGGCCTGTTCGCGCTGGCGGGGGCCCTCGCGCTCGTCCTGCCGAGGACCGCGGTGGGCGAGGAGGAGGTGGCGGAGCTCTGAATGCCCGGAGCGAGCGCGAGTACCTGCGGCTCGTCGAGCCGCACCGCGCCGAGCTCGGCGCCCACTGCCGGCGAATGCTCGGCTCGCATCAGGCCGCGGAGGACGCGCTTCAAGAGGCGCTCCTTCGCGCCTGGCGCGGGCTGCCGAGCTTCGAGGGCCGGGGCTCGGTGCGCTCGTGGCTCTACCGGATCGCCACCAACGCCGCGCTCGACGCGATGAAGAGTCGCGACCATGCCGCGACGTCCATCGAGCTCGTCTCGGATGCCGAGGCGTCGACGGCCCCTCAGCTCGACGCGGCTCTCGAGGAACGCGAGGCCCTCCGGACGACCATGGCGGCCGCGCTGGAGCTGCTGCCCCCGATTCAGCTGGCGGTGCTGATCCTCCGCGCGCTGGCGGGCTTCTCGGCACCCGAGGTGGCGGACCTGCTCGGCACTACCGTGCCGGCGGTGAACAGCTCACTCCAGCGCGCCCGCGCGACGTTGAGGGACGCTCGCAGCACCGCGGCGTGAAGCCTGCATCCCCGGCGGGACGCCTGCGCGCGCCGTTGGCGAGCGCTCGGCCCGGTGCAAGGCTCGGCCGGTAATTCCGCGCTGCGGAGACGTCGCCGAACGCAAGGAGACAGCCATGGCCGACAGACCCGTCTTCCTCTACGCCGCCATCTACGACAACCACACCGACGCCGAGGCCGACTACGTCGGCGTCGCCGACCTGCACGCCGCCGGG
>JBJMLJ010000224.1:0-3705 GCA_045805365.1 Thermoleophilaceae bacterium | reverse complement strand
TTGAAGGCACCGGCGCCCGGGTACATAGAAGTTCGGCAGAGGACCATGCGGGCCAGCCTGGGATCAAATGGAGCGTTCCGGCACGAGGCGCTCTTCTATCGCGGAGAGGACGAGTTCCTCGCGGGCACCGTGCCGTTCGTGAGGGAGGCCGTCAGCGCCGGCGAGCCGGTGCTCGTCGCCGTCCACCCGCGTAAGGCCGCCTCGATGAGGGCCGAGCTCGGGGCCGACGCCGCAGGCGTCCAGTTCGTCGACATGCCCCGGTTGGGCCGCAACCCGGCCCGCATCATTCCCGCGTGGCGTGACTTCGTGAGCGCCAACCTCGGCGAGGGGTCGCCGGTCCGGGGCGTCGGCGAGCCGATCTGGCCCGGCCGGACCCCGGCCGAGCTCGTGGAGTGCCAGCGCCACGAGTGGCTGCTGAACCTGGCCTTCACCGATGCTCCGGCGTGGTGGCTCTTGTGCCCGTATGACGCGAGCCGGCTCGAGCCCGAGGTGCTCGACGCGGCCTGCAAGACGCATCCCCACCTGGCGGAGAACGGCGACACCCACGAGAGCGACCGTTACTGCGATCCCGAGCTCGAGGGCGACCCCTTCGCGGAACGGCTGCCTCCGCCGCCGGAGTCGCCGGAGCAGCTCGCGTTCACGCTGGACGACCTACCGCTGGTGCGCAGGATCGTCGAGCGGCGGGCGAGCGCGGCCGGGCTCGACGAGACGCGCACGGGCGACCTCCTCCTCGCCGTAAGCGAGCTCGCCGCCAACAGCGTCCTGCATGGTGGCGGCAGCGGCAGGCTGAGCCTCTGGGAGGAGGGCGAGCAGATCCTCTGCGAGGTCCGCGACGCGGGCGTGATCGACGATCCGCTGGTCGGCCGTGAGCGGCCCGAGCCAACCTGGCCGGACGGCCGGGGCCTGTGGATCACGAACCAGCTCTGCGACCTCTCGCAGATCCGCTCGCTGCCGGACGGCAACATAGTCCGCGTCCAGATGAGCTTGAACTGATGCTGCGGTGCTCGCCGGGCCAGCGCCCCGGCTGCGCTCCTCGCTAGAAGGCCAGAGCCGACATGGCGTCGCGGGCCGCCGCCGCCAGCTCGCCCGGGCGGCGCCGCTGATAGAGCGGCCCGGTGCCGTCGCTGAGCAGGAGGCGCACCTGCGCGACGCCGCGAGGCGCTACCTGGCTCGGGGCGGTGAGACGGCTCGCCAGGAGGCGCAGCTCGTACGAAGCATCCTCGATCTCATCCCGCTCGACCGGGGCGCGACAGATGCGTGGGGCTGCCGGCCGCGAGGCGTCGCGCTCCAGCCGCCGCAGCGACCGAGCGAGCTGCTCGCGCACGTCCGGCCGGGTCAGCGCTCGCGCGCGCCGCGCCAGCGCGCGGCACGACTCGGGGGCCCAGCCCTCCGCCAGCTCCCTGTCCAACGCAAAAGTCTGAAACCACATCGTCATAACCGCTAAAGGCATAATACCAGTTACGGCCAGGCTGAGCCTAAGGTTTCCCGGGATGCGGGACAGATCGAGCATCGCGCTCTCGGCAATGGGCGACGCCGTCCGTGCGATCGCCTCCGAGCGCTCCATGGAGCCCGTCCTCCAGCGGATCGTCAACGCCTCGCGCGAGCTCGCCGGCGCCCGCTACGCGGCGCTCGGCATCCCCGACGGCGAGGGCAACTTCGCCCAGTTCATCACCGCCGGCATGAGCGAGGAGCTGATCGCGGCAATGGGGCCCCTGCCACGGACCCACGGCCTCCTCGGAGCGATGCTCGAGGCCGCCCCTCCCTACCGCACCGCCGACATCCGCCAGGACTCCCGGTTCCGCGGCTGGTGGCCGGCCGCCCACCCACAGATGTCCTCATTTCTCGGCGTGCCGATTCAGTCGCCCGACGGCGTCCTCGGCGCCCTCTACCTCACCGAGAAGGAGGACGGCTCCGAGTTCACCCAGGAGGACGAGCGGCTGATCGAGATGCTGGCCGCCCACGCGTCGATCGCGATCGAGAACGCGCGCCTCTACGAGCGGGGGCGCGAGCTCAGCTTCGTCGAGGAGCGCACGAGGCTCGCACGCGACCTGCACGACTCGGTGGTCCAGAAGCTGTTCGGGGTCATGCTCGTGGCGCAGTCGGCGGCCACCCTCCTGGAGCGAGACCCCGCGGGCGCCCGCGACCAGGTGCAGAAGCTCCAGGAGCAGGCCCAGGACGCGATCCAGGAGCTCCGCTCGCTGATCTTCCAGCTGCGGCCGGCGGCCGTCGAGACCGAGGGCCTCGCAGCCGCCCTGGCCAAGCACGTGCAGGTCCTGCGTCGCGTGCACGGGCAGCGGATCGATCTCCACGCGACGGGGGAGCCGAGGATCCGCCCGGACGTCG
This sequence comes from Thermoleophilaceae bacterium, assembly GCA_045805365.1. Classification (GTDB taxonomy): domain Bacteria; phylum Actinomycetota; class Thermoleophilia; order Solirubrobacterales; family Thermoleophilaceae; genus DASXBA01. Next base: position 1,362 of record JBJMLJ010000224.1, on the reverse strand, counting down.
ACGGCGAGGTCTTTCGCATCGCCCAGGAGGCGCTGCACAACGCGCTCCGCCACGCCGCGGCGAGCCACCTCGAGCTGTCACTCGACGAGGACGAGCGGCGGCTCCTCCTGACCGTCCACGACGACGGCGTGGGCTTCGATCCGACCGCGGCCGCGCACCGCTCCCACCGCCTCGGCCTGACGTCGATGGAGGAGCGCGCCCGGGCGCTCGACGGCTCGCTCGTCATCGACTCGGAGCCGGGTCGGGGTACGACGATCAAGCTCGAGGTGCCGCTTGGCGGCAATTCGCGTCCTCGTAGCTGACGACCACGCGGTGGTCCGCCAGGGCCTGCGGACCTTCCTCGAGCTCCAGGACGACATCGAGGTGGTGGCCGACGTCGCGGACGGCCGGCAGGCACTCGACGCGGTCGCCGAGCACGAGCCCGACGTCGTGCTGATGGACCTGGTGCTGCCGGTGGTCGACGGAGTGGAGGCGATCCGCCGCATCGCCGCGGAGCGGCCCCAGACGCGCGTGATCGCCCTGACCAGCTTCCTCGACGACGACAAGCTCTTCCCCGCCGTGCGCGCCGGCGCTGCCGGCTACCTGCTGAAGGACGTCGAGCCACAGGAGCTGGTCAAGGCGATCCGCACGGTCCACGGCGGGGAGGCGCTCCTCCACCCCGCCGTGGCCGCGCGGCTGATGGAGGAGGTCGCCGGCGGCAAGCAGGAGCCGGCCGACCCGCTGACGCCGCGCGAGCGCGAGGTGGTCGAGCTGATCGCCCGCGGGCTCTCGAACAAGCGCATCGCCGCGGAGCTCGGCATCGCGGAGAAGACGGTCAAGGCGCACGTCAGCAACGTCCTCGGCAAGCTCGGCCTCAGCGACCGCACCCAGGTGGCCATGCACGCCGTTCGCGCCGGCTGGGTCGAGGTGGACTAGTCCCTAGGGCGTAGGCCCAATTTCCAATGGTGGCCGCGGCGCTCGCGGCCTAGCTTCGAGGGTCGTGGCGCAGACGATCACACCCCACCTCGTCGTGCGGGACGCAGGGCGGGCCGCGGATTGGTACGTGGAGACCCTCGGCGCCGAGGAGCTCGGTCGGGTCCCGCTGCCCGGCGGGAAGCTGCTCTCCGTGGAGCTGCGCTTCGGCGACTCCGCGATCATGCTCGCGGACGAGTTCCCCGACATGGACGTCCTCTCGCCGCAGTCGCTCGGCGGCACCTACGGGGCGCTGCACCTCCGGACTGACGACGTGGACGCTCTCTGGCAGCGGGCGATCGATGCAGGCGCTGAGGTCTTCCACCCGCTCGAGGACGCCTTCTGGGGCGAGCGCTTCGGCCAGATCATCGACCCCTTCGGCCACCGCTGGGGCCTGGCGCAGCACCAGCG
>JBJMLJ010000223.1:0-1963 GCA_045805365.1 Thermoleophilaceae bacterium | reverse complement strand
GGGTTCTGGGCCCGACCGCTCGCCTTCCTCGAGCAGTGCCGCGCGCGGTACGGCAAGCGGTTCACGATCCGCCTGCCGCTGGCGCCGCCGTTCGTGATGATCACGGACCCGGCCCAGCTCAAGCAGGTCTTCACGGCTCCCGCCGACGTCCTCCACCCCGGCCAGGGCGCGCGCGTGCTCGAGCCCGTGGTGGGCAGCAACTCGGTGATCCTCCTCGACGGCGGCGCCCACATGGAGCAGCGCAAGCTGATGCTGCCGGCGTTCCACGGCGAGAAGATGGCGCGTCTGGCCGGCGTGATGGAGGAGGTGGCCGACCGCGAGATCGCGAGCTGGCCCCGCGGAACCCCGGTCGCGCTCCACCCGCGGATGCAGCGGCTCACGATGGAGATCATCCTGCGCGCGGTCTTCGGCCTGAAGTCCGGCCCGCGCCTCGACAGCCTCCGTGACGGCTTCGGGCCGATGCTCGCCTTCGGCGACCGCTGGGTAAGCGTCCTGCCGATCCCGGTCGACAGCCTCGCCGCCAAGGTCCTGTCGCGGGTGCCGCCGTTCGTCACCTTCCTGCGTCTCCAGGAGAAGGTGGACGCCCAGCTGTTCGAGCTGATCGACGAGCGCCGGCGCGAGGACGACGAGGCCGACGACGTGCTTGCGATGCTCCTCGCAGCCCGCCACGAGGACGGCTCGCCGATGTCGGACCAGGAGCTCCGCGACGAGCTCATGACGCTGCTGATAGCCGGCCACGAGACAACCGCCTCCTCGCTGGCCTGGGCGTTCGAGCACATGCCGCGCCGGCCGGACATCGTCCGCAGGCTCCGGGACGACGATGACGACGCCTACCTCACCGCGACGATCCAGGAGACCCTCCGGCAGCGGCCGGTGCTGCCGAATTCCGCGCCGCGCCTGATCAGGCAGCCGATCGAGGTGGGCGATTGGAGCTACGAGCCGGGCGCCTGCCTCGTCCCGAACGCCTACCTGGTCCACCACGACCCGGACGTCTACCCGGATCCGTACGCCTTCCGGCCGGAGCGCTTCCTCGACGAGCCGCCCGGCACCTACACCTGGATCCCGTTCGGCGGCGGCCGCCGGCGCTGCCTGGGCGCCAGCTTCGCCATGCAGGAGATGAAGATCGTGCTTCGCGGCGTGCTGCGCGCGTGCGAGCTCCGCCCCGGTGGCGATCAGTTCGAGGTGGCCCGCCGGCGCAACATCACGATCAGGCCGGGTGGAGGCGCCGTCGCGATGCTGCGGGAGCGCCACCCTGTCGCCGAGCCGGTCGCGGCCGCCTAGCCTCGCGAGATACTGCCGGGCCATGGCCGCCGCGCTCCCGGAGCCGCCCGTCGTCATGGGCGTCGTCAACGTCACCCCGGACTCGTTCTCGGACGGTGGCCTCTTCCTCGAGGCCGACGCCGCCGTGGAGCACGGCGAGCGGCTCGCGGCCGAGGGGGCGGCGATCCTCGACGTGGGCGGCGAGTCGACCCGGCCGGGCGCGGCCCCCGTGCCCGAGGACGAGGAGCGGCGCCGCGTGGAGCCGGTGGTCGAGCGGCTGGCTGCCGCCGGTCACGCGATCTCGATCGACACGACCAAGGTCGGTGTCGCCCGGGCCGCGCTGGCGGCCGGCGCGGCGGTGGTCAACGACGTCTCGGCGTTTCGCTTCGAGCCGGGCCTCGCGGCGCTGGTTGCCGAGCACGACGCCGATTGCTGCCTCATGCACATGCTCGGCGAGCCGCGCACGATGCAGCAGGACCCCCACTACGAGGACGTTGTCTCCGAGGTCAAGGCGTTCCTCGAGGAGCGGCTCGAGTTCGCGACCTCCGAGGGCGTGCCCGAGGATCGCGTCTGGCTCGATCCCGGCATCGGCTTCGGCAAGACCGTCGAGCACAACCTGACCCTGTTGCGGCGCCTCGACGAGATCGCCGCCCTCGGCCGTCCGGTCGTCGTCGGCACCAGCCGCAAGTCGTTCCTGGGCAAG
>JBJMLJ010000222.1:0-5445 GCA_045805365.1 Thermoleophilaceae bacterium | reverse complement strand
CGCGTCCTGCACCAGCTCGCTGACGCGCTCGACCGCGCTCGCGTTGACCAGCGGCCCGATCTGCGTGTCCGGTGCACGTGGATCGCCGACCTTCAGCGCCCGCGCCTTCTCGACCAGCCTGCCGGAGAAGTCGTCGGCCACGGCGCGGTCGACCACGATCTTCTCGGTCGACATGCAGATCTGCCCCTGATGCATGAAGGCGCCGAACTTGGCCGCGGCCACGGCCTCGTCGAGGTCGGCGTCCTCGAGCACGATCATCGGGGCCTTGCCGCCGAGCTCGAGCAGCACGCGCTTGAGGTGGCGGGCGGCGTTCTCCGCCACCAGCCGGCCGACGCGTGTGGAGCCGGTGAAGTTGATCCGGCGGACGCCGGGATGGGCGATCAGCTCGTCGACCACGTCGGCCGCGTCGTCGGCCTCGTGCGTGACCAGGTTGATCACGCCCGGCGGGAGACCGGCGTCGTCGAGCGCCCGGGCGATCTCCGCATGGGTCCGCGGGCAGATCTCGGACGCCTTGAGCACGACCGTGTTCCCGTAGGCGAGCGGGGAGGCCACGGCCCGCGTGCCGAGGATGACCGGTGCGTTCCAGGGCGCGATGCCCACGACCACCCCGGCGGGCTGGCGGATGCCGAAGGCGGTGAGACCGGGAACGTCCGACGGGATCACCTCACCGCGCATCGCGGTGGTCTGCGCGGCGGCCTCGCCGAGCATGCCGGCGGCGAGGCTGCAGTTGAACATGCCCCAGCCGAATGTCCCGCCGGTCTCGGCCGTGACGATCTGGGCGATGTCCTCCGCCCGCTCCATCAACAGGCCGGCGGCCTTCTGGAGCAGCTCGCGCCGCTGCGACGGCGGCGACGCCGCCCACGCCGGGAAGGCCTGCGCCGCTGCATCGGCCGCCGCGTGGGCGTCCTCGCGCTTGGCCGCCGCGGCGCTGCCGGCCGGCTCGCCTGTGAAGGGATCGGTGCGCTCGAAGGTCCCGCCGGCCGCGGCCTCCTTCCACTCTCCGCCGATCAGCAGCATTTAGCCCCACACCTCCTTGGCCGTCTCCACGATCCGGCCGAGCTTGTCGACCTCCTGCTCGTAGGTCACGTTATTGCCCTCCACCGTGGAGGAGAAGCCGCACTGCGGTGACAGGCAGATCTGGTCGACGTCGACGTACTGCGAGGCCTCCTCGATCCGCCGCTTGAGCTCGTCCTTCGACTCCAGCTCGCCCCGCTTGGTGGTGACCAGCCCGAGCACGACCTGCTTTCCCTTGGGCACGAAGCGCAGCGGCTCGAACCCGCCCGAGCGCGCGTCGTCGTACTCGAGGAAGAAGCCGTCGACGCCGAGCTGGCCGAACAGCGCCTCGGCCACGAAGTCGTAGCCGCCCTCGGCCACCCACGAGGAGCGGAAGTTGCCCCGGCACATGTGCGTCGTGACGGTCAGGCCCTCCGGGCGCCCCTCGAGGGCCTCGTTGATGTGCCGGATGTACGCCTCGTGCAGGTGCTCGGCGTCCTCGCCGCGCTCGCTCATCATCTCCCGCTGCTTGGGGTCGTTCAGGTAGGCGAGGCTCGTGTCGTCGAACTGGAGGTAGCTGCATCCGAGCTCGGCGACGCGGCGCACCTGCTCCCTGTAGGCCGCCGTCAGGTCGCTCCAGAACTGATCGTGGTCGGGGTAGACGTCCGGATCGATCGCCGCGGCCCCGCCGCGGTAGTGGACCATGCTGGGCGATGGGATCGTCAGCTTCGGCACCGCGCCGTCGACGGTCTGCTTCAGAAAGTCGAAGTGGTCGCCGAAGATCGTCTCGCTGACGCCCAGCTTGCCGTCGATCTTGAGCGCGGCCGGCTTGAACTCGATATCGCCGTCGGGGTTGTGGAACTGGACGACGATGTCGCCGCCCTCCACCTTCGAGATCCCGTCGAGCGAGTAGATGAAGTCCATGTGCCAGGAGGCGCGGCGGAACTCGCCGTCGGTGGCCGACTGGAGCCCGACCTCCTTCTGCATCCGGACCACGTCCCGAATGGCCTCGTCCTCGGCGGCCTTCAGCTCCTCGTCGGAGATCTGCCCGGCCGCGTGCTTCTCGCGCGCGTCGAGAAGCGGCTCGGGGCGGAGCAGGCTGCCGACGTGGTCGGCGCGGAACGGAGGCTTGTCGCGGGCGGCCATGCCTTGGGAGTACCCAGATCCTCCGTTGACAGCGCCTGGCGGCCGGTGTATGCCACGCAGCGAGACTCGTACCCTGCGCCAGGAGGTGGCGACATGACAGAGGACCGGCAGGCGGCCGAACGGGACATGGAGGAGACGCTGGGGCTTGTCCCGGAGTTCTTCGCGAGCGTCCCCGACTATCTGCTCCCGACCGAGTGGGCGAGCTTCAAGTCGCTGCAGTTGTCCGACCAGACGGCGATCCCGAACAAGTACAAGGAGATGATCGGGCTCGCGGTGTCAGGCGCGACGCGTTGCCGCTACTGCTGCTACTTCCACACGGAGGCGGCCAGGCTGTTCGGTGCGACGGAGGAGGAGATCACCGAGACGGCGCTGATCGCCAAGAACACGATGGGCTGGAGCACCTACCTGAACACGCTCCAGTTCGACTACGACAAGTTCGTGGATGAGTTCGACCAGGTCACCGCTCACGTGCGTGACCAGATGGCGGCCGGCGCGCCCGCCTAACCGGACAACTGATCGCGAGCGCGGTCGAAGTCCGCCAGGACGCGTTCCAGAGCGTCCATCGCGGCCTGAGGCGGCGGCTCGGGGGCCGAGCGCATCGCGTCGCGGGCCATTCGAGCCGCCGCCACCAGCGCCGACAGCTCCTGGCTCGTCGCCGTCACGGTGAAGACGTTCTCGCGGCTGTGCTCGATGTGCATGGCGGCATCATCCTGAAGTAGGCTGCGCGGCGCGGGTCGCGTCGGAAAGGAATCCCTTCATGCGCCGGATGGCCCCACTTGCCGTTGTCATGCTCGCCGTCTTCGCGCTTCCCGCGACCGCGGGCGCGATGACGATCCACGTCCATCCGGGCCACTCGATCCAGACGGCGGTGAACAGCGCCGGTCCGGGCGACACCGTGATGGTCCATCGCGGCACCTACCGGCTCCGCGGCCACTCCTGTCCGACCGAGACGGGGCACAAGTGCGGAGTGCTGATCAGGAAGGGTCGCATCCGGCTGGTCGGCAAGGGCAAGGTCGTGCTGAAGCCGAGGGGCGACGTGGACGAGGGCATCGCCGTGGTCGGAAGCAAGAAGCCGACCTGCGTCGCCAAGCGCAGCCAGCGGCTGCACGGCTCCACGATCAAGGGCTTCAGGGTGAAGGGCTTCGAGGACGACGGCGTCTTCCTCTACTGCGTCGACCGCTTCCGGATCACGCGCGTGCGCGCGACGGGCAACAACGAGTACGGGATCTTCCCCTCGCACTCGGTCTCCGGCCGCGTCGACCACTCGTTCGCGAGCGGCGCCAACGACACCGGCATCTACGTGGGCCAGTCGCGCCGGGTCGAGGTCGACCACAACACCTCGACGAAGAACGTCAGCGGCTTCGAGATCGAGAACAGCTCGAGGGTCCGCGACCACCACAACGTGGCGACCGGCAACACAGGAGGCATCCTGTCCTTCACCCTGCCGAACCTCGACGTCAAGTCGAATCACGACAACCGGATCGACCACAACCGGATCCGCAAGAACAACAAGAAGAACACCTGCGTCGATCCGAGCGACGCGGTCTGCGCCGTCCCGAGCGGCACGGGCATCCTGCTGGCCGCCGCCGACACGAACCAGGTCCAGAGCAACCGGGTCACGAGCAACCGCTCGTACGGGATCGGCGTCGTCAACTACTGCATCGCGCAGTCGCTGTCGGCGTCCGACTGCGCCAAGCTCGACATCGAGCCGAACCCGGACGCAAACGGCATCGTCACGAACCGCGTGACGGGCAACGGCTTCAACCCCGACCTGCCGCCGGCGTTCAGCGTGTTCGCGAAGGACCTGGCTTGGGACACGACCGGCAAGGAGAACTGCTGGTCGAAGAACGTCTTCGGGACGAGCTTCCCCTCGTCGCTACCCGCCTGTAGCTAGCTCGGTCTCGATCTTCGGCGGCTCCGTCAGCGTCTGGAGCACCGTGCAGTAGCGCTCGGTCTTCTCTATCAGCGACTCGACCTCCTCGGCGCTCGCGTCCGGCGCGTCGATCTTGAAGCGCAGGCGGATGGCCTCGAAGCCCACCGGCACGTCGCGCTTGATTCCGAGCGTGCCGCCGAGGTCGAGGTCGCCCTCCACCACGACCTCGATCCTGTCGGTCTCGACTCCCGTCGCCGTGGCTACCATCTGGCAGGTCAGCTGGGCGCAGGCCGCGAGGGCACCGAGCAGCAGGTCGCCGGAGCAGGCTGCCGTGCCCGCTCCGCCGACGCCACTGTGGGCCTGCGCCTCGTAGATCGCGCGCCCGAGGTCTACGCCGCAGCTGATCGGGGCGTCGCCCTCGTTCCCGCGGGCGGTGAGTGTTATCCGTGAGGCGTCGGGATCGGCCTTGTAGCGCTGCTTGAGGGGCGCTTGCTTTGAGCGGAGGTCCATTCGCCGATGTTCGCACGGATCGTCCGTTTCTCCTGCTGGCTCGCGTAGCGGACCGTCATGAGGAGCAGGAGGTCCAGCCCCACTCCGAAGACGGCCCCGAACTGCGACTCGACGAAGGAGAAGACGCGCGTCACGAAGATCGACACGAGCAGCGCGCGGTCGAAGTAGCGGTAGGCCTCGAGGCGGTTGCCCTCGCCCCACTCGCGCAGGCCCAGCGCCACCAGAACGGCCGAGACCGAGCTGCTGCAAAGGCTGGCGACGTTGATGAACGTCAGGCCGGAGAACGAGTCCGAGGCATAGCCGTGGCGCGCGCCGGCCAGGTGAAGCCCGACCGAGAAGACCAGCTCGAAGATCGCCGCGGCGGACAGCACGGCCCAGAGCGCGAAGACCCACACGATCAGCGAGCGGAACCAGCGCGTCTCGACGAGACGGAAGTAGCGGTCGCGGACGGCGCGGGCGAAGCTGGTCACCCGGGACGGCGCCTGCGCCGGGATGGCCTGGATCTCCTCGATCAGCCGGCGCACCGGCTCGACCAGTGGGTTGGCCGGGTCGGCGTCCTCCACGAACTCGAGCGCGCGTCCCCTCTCGTTGACGTCGAAGTCGCGCCGAGCCGCCTCGCCGATCAGGTCGATGGCGTTCGACAGCTTCTCGTCGGGCGACAGCCCGCGCCGGTGCTGAAGCGAGCGGGTCAGCAGGAAGAGCCCGATGAAGATCAGGTAGATCAGCGCCGCCGCGGGCTCGAAGAAGTAGTTGTTGTCCGAGGTGATGAACTTGCCGAGCTCGTCGATGAAGAAGCCGAAGCCGACGCCGCCGACAACGGCCGCGGCGCGCACCACTCCCCTGCCGAGGAAGGTCAGCAGGAGGCCGATCGCCAGCAGCATGAACAGCCCGCCCCAAAGCAGATGGGCGATATGGAGGCCATG
>JBJMLJ010000221.1:0-9497 GCA_045805365.1 Thermoleophilaceae bacterium | reverse complement strand
GAGGAGCTGACGGCCCGGGAGCTCGAGGTACTCCGCCTGCTCGCTCGCGGCATGTCCAACGCGGAGATCGGCCAGGAGCTCTTCCTGAGCCCGGCGACCGCGAAGACCCACGTGGCCCGAGTGCTCTCGAAGCTCAACCTCCGGGACCGCATCCAGGCCGTCGTACTCGCGTATGAGTCCGGCCTGGTGCAGGCGGGCGAAGCGGACTAGCCGGTCGAGAGCCTCAGACGGTGCGTGCCGGCCGGGACCGCGACGACGATGGCGTCGCGGGCGACCCGTGTGACCGGCACGAGAGAGCCGTCGACCGTCGCCCGAGGCAGCCTCGCCCACGCGCCGTGGAGCTCCAGACCCAGACGCTTCTCGGTAGTGATCGTTCCGCTGATCGGCCTGCGCGGATCGAGGCGCATGCGGCCGGTGTCGAGCGCGACGGCCGTGGCGCCGGTGAGCTTCGCCGTGAAGGCGTTGCCGAGACTCGGCGCGGCCGCGCCCGGCGTCCACGCCTGGCCGACCATCGCGTAGGGACCGGTCTGGTCCGGCGTGGCCGGGCCGCCGGCCTCGGGGAGGTTCGAATGCGGACGATCCGGGATCGCCAGCGAGCGGGCGTCGATTCGCGCCACGCCCTTCTGGTCGTCCGCCGGGGTGAGGCCCGACACCCAGTAGGCGCTGTCGAAGCTGAAGTCGAGCGGCACGCCGTCCGATTGCACGTGCTCCACCGAGCGCTCCATCGGCATGCTGCGGATGAAGGTCACGCTCGGCGGATTCGGGTCGCGAACGAAGCGGTGCTCGTAGCGCGCGCCGTCCGCCCACTGGTCCTGGATCGGCGGGCCGTAGTGCTCCTGGGCGGGGAACAGGTAGAGGCGGTAGCGGTAGCCAAGCTCGCGAAGGCGGTTGGCCTGCACGAGCACGCCGCTGACCGGCACGAGCTCGTCGGCCGCCCCCTGGTAGATCGCCAGCGGCACCCAGCGCAGGTTGTCGAGCAGGGGCTCCGTGTATTCGGCGCGCGGGTCGCCGCCGTTGGCGCTCGTGTAGCAGGGCGTTTCGCCGTCGGGCGACTCGTACTTGTCGCAGTTCGGCACGTCGACGCCGGTGTAGGCGCCCTGCGTCACCGGGCCGGAAGCGGGCAGGCCGGCGGCGAAGCGGTCGGGCTGGAGGATCGTGAGCAGGTAGGTCGCCCAGCCACCCATCGAGTGGCCGGAGATGTACTCGCGGTTGCGGTCGACGGCGAAGCTCCGGTGCAGGTCGGCCCACACCTCCTGGTAGTCGACCTGCCCCTTGCCCACGTACCAGCGGCTCGTTCCCCGCCCGTCGGGCGATACGACGATGGTGCCGAGGTCCTCGCCCTCGTCCTTGAAGATGCGCGGCACCGCGGCCGCCGCGATGTGCGCATTGCCGCCGCGGAAGTGGAACCACCACTGGACGGGCGCCGGGCGGTCCGGGCGGTAGCTCGTCGGCAGGTAGACGCCATAGTGCTGGAGCGCTCCCTGGTCGCCCTTCTCCTGCGAGATCGCCTCGGCCGAGTGGAAGATGCGGTCGTGGTAGTAGGGACCGGGCTCGTAGCGCTGGTTGGCGCCGGCCCGCAGCTTCGCCAACGAGACCGCGTGGAAGAAGGGATCGATCGTGCGGTCATAGAGCGAGAACGCCTGCCGCTTGTCCCACCAATCCCGGCTTGGCTCGTCCTCGCGGAAGGCGACGTTCGCGAGGTTGGCGCCGAGGCCGAGGTCCTTCAGGTGGTCGCCCTCGGCGATCCCAGTCGCCGCCGCGATCTTGAAGTCGCTCGGCAGTCCCGGGATCGCGGAGCGCGGGATCCGCGCTTCGAGGGCGTTGACGTAGCCGGAGGGGTTCGCCGCCGTCGACCCGCTCGGCAGCGGGGTGATCTTGTTCGTCGCCATGTCGGCGACCCAGCCGCCGCTCGCCGTCAGCAGCAACGCGTAGTCGGCGGTGGTCGAGTGGAGGCCGCTGCCGAAGGGCACCTCGCGCTGCACGTCGCCCGCCTTGGTGTCCAGCAGGACGAGCAGGGCGGTCTTCGCCGGCGCAGTCATGGTGGTCGTGCGCGCGATGATCCAGAGGCTGCCCGCGTCGGCGCCGACGTGGAGCTCGGACAGGTCGGCCTCGTCCTGGTGCTCGAGGTCTCCGTAGTGGGTCGACAGGTTGTAGCCCGGGGTCGGGATGCCGAACTCGCCGGGCAGGTACTGGGCCGCGGGGTCGAGCCGGTAGATCTCAGGGACGGTCGGCTCGAGGGCGTCCTGGGCGGCGAGGCGCTGCTTGTCCTGCCCGTTGTCGGGACCGTAGGCGTCGAAGATGTGGTCCTGGTAGACGAGCTCGCCGGACGAGTAGATCGTCGAGCCGCCGAACCCGCTGGGCCTGCCGCGCCAGTCGCCCGTCTGACCGTCGACCGTCCTTGGCCGATCGGTCGCGCGACGAAGGTCGATCGCCGTGCCGTGACCCGCCGGCACCTCTGCCGAGAGCACGGGCACGGAAACGGCGGCGGCTGCGCCACCCGTCCCCGCAACGAGCCCCGCGACCACGCCCAGGAGCGCCGCCGCGAGGTAGCCCCTGCCCCTCGCGATGGGCGGATGCTACCGGCGGGTAGCGCCGGCTGGGCTAGGTGCTCAACGCGGGCTCGGCCGCGGGCGACTCAAGCCAGCCGCGAAGGCGCTCGTAGACCTCGGGGTGATTCAGCAGCGCGAGATGGTGGGCCGGGCTGATGTGATGTCCGTACTCGGCCTGGAATGGGATCCGGCGAGTACGGCTCTGTCCCGTGGCGCTCGGCACGAGCACGAGGACGTCGCCAAGCAGGCGCCCCACCGGATGCCGCGGACTGCGGGTGACGGTCGCCGAAACGAAGCAGTGGGTCGCTCCCTCCAGGAGCGGCACCTCCTTGCACGCCGCCGCCCGTAGGGCATCGGGGTCGCGGTCGCGCCAGTCCTCGTCGACCAGCGAGCCGTGGCGCAGGTCGCGGATTCCAGCGGAGCGCTTGCGCAGGAAGGCGCCGAACATCCGCGTCTCCGGGAGCTTGTGGAGCATCGCGGAGGCCACGTGAGCTCCCTGCTCCAGCGGCGCGCCGAGGTGCGGCGTGCCGAGCGAGACCATGTGACGGACGAGCGCGGTCCAGTGTTGGCCGCTCTCCGCGCCCTGGTAGCAGGCGCTCCGCGCCACCAGACCGCCCATCGAGTGACCCACCAGAGCGACCTCGTCCACCTCCAGCGGCCACGCCTCCACCAGCTCCTCCAGGAGCCCCGCGACATCACGACCATTCTCCGAGATATGCCGTCCGCTGTTGTAGCGCAGGTAGAGGGGTGTGCAGCCGATGTCCTCAGCCAGGCGGGTCCCATAGGTCTCACCCGGTTTGGCAGCACCCCAATCCCAGTAGTACTCCGTTCCCATCAGACCATGCAGGAACACGACCAGCCGAGGCGTCGCGTCCGGGAACGCCTCCCTCAGCGAGCCGGTGTCGAGCGCCACGTCCTCTCCGTCCACCCGCACCGACGCCGGCTGGTGAAGCTCGCTCCCCGAGCGCTCGAGCCGGTCGCCGGTCAGCCCGTTCAGTGCGGCGATCAGCGCGCTTCCCCGGCGTGTGCTCGAAAGCAGGACGTCCTGCCCTATCCCCCGCTTCTCCATGGCGGCGTCGGCCGCCCGGCCAAGCGCCGCCGTGCCGGAGCCGAGTGCGTCGTAGGCCCGGCTCGAGAGTGCATCGTGGATGATTTGAGCGGGGCGGCCGAACGGACCCACGCTCTGGAAGCCGCGCTGGGCGATGCCCAGATGCATGTCCCGGATGGCGCCGGGAAAGCCCCGCAGCTCGTCGAAGGCGAACGCGGTGAGCGCCCGAACCTCGTTCCGCCGCGACCCTCCAGGCTCGGAGTTGTCGCCCCCAGCGGTCCTGATCAACTCCGTACCGGTCATCCGGTCACCTCTCTCCCCGCGTAGCCAGCCACGCCGGCCCGATAGCCAGGAGCAAAGCTACGAGACCGACCAGACGGCACCCTACAACTGGAGACCCGGGAGATTCGAGAAGGCGGCTACCCAGGAGCGGACCCGGCCCCGTCCCCCGCCCGCCGCAGAAGCTCCGCCCGCACGAACTCGTCCAGGTCGCCGTCGAGGACGCCCTGAGCGTTGCCGATTTCGACCCCGGTGCGGTGGTCCTTGACCATCGTGTAGGGGTGGAGCACGTAGCTGCGGATCTGTGAGCCCCAGCCCACGTCCTGGGCCTCGCCCTTCTCGCGGGCGATCTCCTCACGCCGCTTCTGCTCCTCGAGCTCGATCAGCTTCGAGCGGAGCATCGCCATCGCGGTCGTTCGGTTGGCCGACTGTGAGCGCTCGTTCTGGCACTGGACGACCACGCCGGTCGGCCTGTGCGTGATGCGCACCGCGGAGTCGGTCTTGTTGACGTGCTGGCCGCCCGCGCCCGACGCGCGGTAGGTGTCGATCTGGAGGTCCTCGGGATCGATGTCGACCTCGACGTCCTCCTCGACGAACGGCGCCACCTCGACGCCGGCGAACGCGGTGTGGCGCCGGGACTGGGCGTCGAAGGGCGAGATGCGCACGAGCCGGTGGACGCCCTTCTCGGCAGAGAAGAGGCCGTAGGCGTTCTCGCCACGGGCGATGAAAGTGGCCGACTTGATGCCGGCCTCCTCCCCCGGCGACGCCTCCTTGAGCTCGACCTTCATTCCCCGCCGCTCGGCCCAGCGCATGAGCATCCGCAGCAGCATCTCGGCCCAGTCCTGGGAGTCGGTGCCGCCGGCGCCGGCGTTGACGGTGACGACCGCGTCGCCGTGGTCGTACTCGCCGGAGAAGAGGCGGGCCTCCTCCAGCTCGGCCAGCCGTCCCTCGATCGACTCCCGTTGCTCCTCCAGCTCCGAGCTGATCGAGTCGTCCTCAACCGCCATCTCCTCGAGCGCCTCGAGGTCCTCGACGTCCTGGGACAGCGACCGGTACGAGTCGAGCCTGCGTGACACGGCCGAGTGCTCGGCCGACACGCGCGCCGCCTTCTCCTGGTCGTCCCAGAATCCCGGCGCCTGCATCTCCTTCTCGAGCGCCTCTACGCGCTCGCTCAGCGAGGCTGGGTCAAAGGTAGTCCGCGAGCAGCTTCAGCTGGCCGCGGAGTGCCTGGGCGCTAGGACCCATGGCACTTCTTGAACTTCTTGCCGGAGCCGCACCAGCAGGGATCGTTGCGGCCGAGCTTCTCGTGCTCGTCGAGGCGCTTGGTCTCCACGACCTGCGGGGGTCCGACCACCTCGTCCGCGGCCATGTCGGCCGCCTCGGCGATCCCGGCGGGCACCGCGCCCGCCTCGCCGGCCGCAGCGGCGATCGCGGCCTGGCCGGCCTCGGCGTGGCCGCCGGCGTAGCTGTAGGAGCCGCCGCCGGAGCCGCCGACGGCCCACTGCGGACCCTGCTGCTGCTCCTCCTCGACCTCGACCTCGACGTTGAAGATGTAGCGCGCGAACTCGTCCCAGACGTTGTTCATCAGCGCCGTGAACATCTCGAAGCCCTCGTTCTTGTAGGCCACGAGCGGGTCGATCTGGGCGAAGCCACGGAGGTGGATGCCCTCGCGCAGGTAGTCCATGTCGTGCAGGTGCTCGCGCCAGCGCTCGTCGATGATCTGGAGCAGCATGAAGCGCTCGAGCGCGCGCATCAGCTCCCCGCCCAGCTCCTGCTCGCGCTCGTTGTAGGCCTCGACGACGTCGTCGCGCAGCTGCTCGACCAGCGCCTCGCGGTCGAGTCCCTCCTCGATGTCCTCCTGCTCGTAGGACAGCGGGTAGATCTGCTCGAGCTGGGTGAACAGCCCGCTGAGGTCCCAGTCCTCGGCGAACTCGCCTGTCAGGTACTCGCGGGCGACCCGCTCGACGGCGTCCGGGATCTGCTCGCGTGCCGTCTCCGACATGTCCTGGCCCTCGAGGATCCGGTCGCGGTACTCGTAGATGATCTCGCGCTGCTGGTTCATCACGTCGTCGTACTCGAGGACGCGCTTGCGGATCAGGAAGTTCTGCTCCTCGACCTTCTTCTGGGCGTTCTCGATCTGCTTGGAGAGCATCTTTGCCTCGATGGGCTGCTCCTCGCCCTCCTTCCCCACCGGGCCCAGCTTGTCGAGGATCCGGTAGATCCGGTCGCCCGCGAACAGGCGCACCAGGTCGTCCTCCGCCGAGAGGTAGAAGCGCGACTCGCCGGGATCGCCCTGGCGGCCCGAGCGGCCGCGCAGCTGGTTGTCGATCCGGCGCGACTCGTGCCGCTCGGTGCCGAGGATGAACAGGCCGCCGGCCTCGAGCACCTCCTCGCGCTCGTTCTCGACCTGCTCCTCGATCCTCGGGAAGGTCTCGTCCCACGCCTTGTCCCAGCCGTCGCTGTCGGGCTCCAGCCCCTTCTTGACCAGCTCGCGGTGGGTGAGGTGCTCCTCGTTGCCGCCGAGCTTGATGTCGACGCCGCGGCCGGCCATGTTGGTCGCGATCGTGACCGCCTTCGGCCTGCCGGCCTCGGCGATCGTCTCGCCCTCGCGCTCGGCGTGCTCGGGCTTTGCGTTGAGGACGGTGTGCTCGATGCCGCGCTTGCCGAGCCGCTCCGAGAGCAGCTCGGAGACCTCGACCGAGATCGTGCCGACCAGGACCGGCTGGCCCTTCATGTTGCGGTACTCGATCTCGTTCAGCACTGCCCCCCACTTGCCGTCCTTGGTCTTGTAGATCTGGTCGTTGTGGTCCCGGCGGATCATCGGCATGTTGGTCGGGACCTCGACGACCTGGAGCTCGTAGATCTTCATGAACTCGGTGGCCTCGGTCAGGGCCGTGCCGGTCATGCCCGCGAGCTTGTCGTAGCGGCGGAAGTAGTTCTGGTAGGTGATCGTGGCGACCGTCTGGTTCTCCTCCTGGATCGCCACGTCCTCCTTGGCCTCGACGGCCTGGTGCAGGCCCTCGGACCAGCGCCGGCCCTCGAGTATGCGGCCGGTGAACTCGTCGATGATCTTCACCTCGCCGTCGATCACGGCGTAGTCGACGTCCTTCTTGTAGAGCGACTCGGCCTTGAGCGCCTGCTGGAGGTGGTTGACCAGGTTGCCGTGCTCGGCCTTGTAGAGGTTGTCGATGCCGAGGAACTTCTCGGCCTTGTCGACGCCGCGCTCGGTCACCGCGACCGTCTTGTGCTTCTCGTCGGGCTCGAAGTCGAAGTCCGCCACCCAGTCCTTCGACTTGGCCTCGAAGCCCTCGGGCTTCTTGCCCGGCTCCATCATCGGGGCGAGCTTGGCGAACTTGTAATAGACGTCGGCGGCCTGCTCGGGCTGGCCGGAGATGATCAGCGGCGTCCGGGCCTCGTCGATGAGGATGTTGTCGACCTCGTCGACGATCCCGAAGCCGTGCCCGCGCTGGACCTTCTGCTCGGCCTCCACGGCGAGGTTGTCGCGCAGGTAGTCGAAGCCGAACTCGGAGTTGGTGCCGTAACAGACGTCGCGGGAGTAGGCCTCCTGCTTGTCGATGTCGTTCTGCATCGACTGGATCACGCCGACGGTGATGCCGAGCATGTCGTAGATCGGCTTCATCCAGTTGGCGTCGCGGCGGGCGAGGTAGTCGTTGACCGTGACCAGGTGGATTCCCTTGCCGGGCGCCGGATGCCCGTTCTCGTCACGCGCGGCGAGCGCGTTGAGGGCGATCGGAAGCGTGGCGGTGAGGGTCTTGCCCTCGCCCGTCTTCATCTCGGCGATCGAGCCGTCGTGCAGCACCATGCCGCCGATCAGCTGGACGTCGAAGTGGCGCTGGCCGATCGTGCGCTTGGAGGCCTCGCGCGTGCGCGCGAAGGCCTCGGGGAGGAGGTCGTCGAGCGACTCTCCGTTCAGGTGGCGCTCGCGCAGGGCCTCGTAGCCCTGGCGGAGCTCGTCATCGCTCTCGAGCTCGAGCTCCGGCTCGAAGTCGTTGATGCGCGCGACGCTCTTCTCGAAGAGCTTGAACTTCTTGCCCTCGCCGAGACGCAGGGCCCGCTCGATAATGGCCATCGGAGAGACGGTAGCAAGGCTCTCAGGGGCCGAAACGGCCCGAATTGCGGCTGTCATGGCGGAAGCTCGGCCAGTCCGCCGGCGCCCCGGCTCGGGCGCTCGTTTGCCAGACGTAGAGCCAGCCGTCGCGGGTCACCGCGACCACTTCGCGAGCGCGATCGCGGTCTACGTTGCCGACGGCCGGCGAGGCCAGCAGCCAGCCGCCCGGGTGCTTCGGCCAGCCTGACGGCTCGCTGCCGTCCTCCCGGAAGGCGTGCAGGACGTTGCCGCTGCCACCCTGGATCACCTCGGACTCGCCGTCACCGTCCACGTCCGCGATCGCGGGCGCCGTGAGGATCGTCCAGCCCTCGACCTTGACCGGGAACGCCGGAAGCGGCGCGCCGCTCCGGGCGTCCCAGCCGCCGAGCAGGTGGTCGAAGGGGACGCGTGAGGCAGGCATCGACTGGGCCAGCGCGAGCCGGGCGTCGACCAGGCCGGAGAAGAAGCGGAGCGGGCCGCCGGGCGTCGTGCGGCCGAAGGCGCCGTTCGCACCCAGCGCTATGCCGGAGGCGTCCTGGAAGTGATTGGCGGAGCCGCCCGGTCCGGCGATCCGCGTGCCGTCGCCTCGATACAGCTCCGGCTGGCCGGTGAACGTCGCAACGGCCACCTCGTCCCTTCCGTCGCCGTCCACGTCGGCGAGGTCCGGCGAGTCGGGCACGCCCTCGCCGGCGATCGGGATCGAGTCGGCGGCCAGGGCCGGCGGCTTGACCGGCCAGCCCGGCAACGGCTTGCCGTTGGCGTGCCAGGCATACACGCGCCCGCTCGTCTCCGGCGTCGAGCCGTAGCCCTCTCCCGTGCCCTCGACCACGTCGGGGCGACCGTCGCCGTCGAGATCGCCGATCGCGGGCGAGGAGAGAATCTTCGCCCGCTTGCCGTCCCGGGCGAGGACCGGCCAGCCCGGCAGGCGCCGGCCGCGCCCGTCCCACGCGTACACCTTCTGGTCGGACGCGCCGACGACGATGTCGAGCTTGCCGTCGCCGTTCAGGTCGGCCAGGGCGGGTGACGCGTAGATGGCGCGGTCGAGCTCGCCGCGCGCGGCCGGCTCCAGCGGGTCGATGCGGACCGGGAAGCCCTTGATTCG
Source organism: Thermoleophilaceae bacterium (assembly GCA_045805365.1). GTDB lineage: Bacteria > Actinomycetota > Thermoleophilia > Solirubrobacterales > Thermoleophilaceae > DASXBA01. The sequence goes on along the minus strand of JBJMLJ010000221.1, from coordinate 411 downwards.
CCGACCCCGCGCCGTCCACGCGTAGACGCGCCCGTCGAGCCCGGCGACCACGACCTCGGGCCTCTGGCTGCCCGCGATGTCGCCGACCGCCGGCGTGGCGAGGATCCCTGGCCTTAGCGCCCCGATCCGGCGCGAAGCGAACCCGCTCCGCGCGAGCCACTTCATGCTCCGCGGCCAGCCGCGCAGGCGCCTGCCGCCGCCGGTCCAGGCCCGGACGCGGCCGTCGCTCGTCGCGACGACGATCTCCTTCCCCGGGTCGCGCGTCAGGTTCGCCAGCACGGGCGACGACTCGCCCGAGCTGCCGAGCCGCTTGGGGAAGCGGCGCTGCAGGCCCTGGTTTCCGAGGACGTGGAAGTAGCCGCGGTCCTCGCCGCGGTTCCCGCGCGAGTCGACGGAGCGCAGGCGCAGCGT
>JBJMLJ010000220.1:0-2901 GCA_045805365.1 Thermoleophilaceae bacterium | reverse complement strand
CGCGGCGCGCGAAGAGCAGCCCCGACCCAATGAGGATGAGCCCGGAGACGACTACCGGGCCGACGGCGCCGGTACCGAATATCCGCGTCAGGCCGTAGGTGAGCGCTCCGATCAAGGCCGCGGCCGGCAGCGTGAGTACCCATGCCACGACGATGTTGCCCGCAACCCCCCAACGGACGGCCGACAGCCGCTTCGCGGCGCCGGAGCCGATCACCGCGCCCGTGATCGTGTGCGTCGTCGAAAGCGGGAACCCCACGTGCGACGAGGCGAGGATCACCGACGCTCCTGCTCCCTGGGCCGCGAATCCCTGGGCGGTGTCCATCTTGTGGATGCGGCTGCCCATCGTCTTGATGATCCGCCAGCCACCGACATAGGTGCCGAGGGAGATCGCGCTTGCGGAGGTCAGCACCACCCAATCGGGCACGTGGAAGTGCGCCTGCGAGATCGACCCGTTGGCCACAAGGGCCAGCGTGATGACCCCCATCGTCTTCTGGGCGTCGTTCGTGCCGTGGGCGAGGGCGAGCAGCCCGCCGGAGAGGATCTGGCCGGCCCGGAAGCCGGAGTTGACCGCACCCGGCCGCTGGCGCCCGACGACCTGGTAGATGAGCAGGATGGCCGCTCCTCCAACCACAAAGGCGAGGATCGGCGCCACCACGGCAGGGATCATCACCTTGCCGAGCACTCCGTCGCCGTTCACCGCGTCGGCGCCCTGGGCGGCGAACGCGGCGCCGATCATCCCGCCGAGAAGGGCGTGGGAGGAGCTCGACGGCAGCCCGAAGTACCAGGTGACGAGGTTCCAGGCGATCGCTCCGATCAGGCCCGCGAAGACGATCAGCGGCGTAATCAAGCTCGGGTCGACGACGTCCTTGGCCACCGTCGCCGCGACCTGGAGCGAGATGAAGGCGCCCACGAAGTTCAGGATCGACGCGTAACCCACCGCCACCCGCGGCGGCAGCGCCCTGGTCGAGATCGAGGTGGCGACGACGTTCGCCGTGTCGTGGAACCCGTTTGTGAAGTCGAACGCGAGCGCGGTCGCGACGACGATCACGACGATGACGTCGGAGTGCACGAGGCCCTACGAGTTCTTGAGAGCGATGCCCTCGATGATGTTGGCGACGTGCTCGGTGGCGTCGATCGCATCCTCGAGCTTCTCGAAGATGTCCTTCCAGCGGATCACGACCATCGGGTCGATCCCGGTGTCGAAAAGCGAGGCGACGGCCTCGCGGACGATCCGGTCGCCGTCGTTCTCGAGTCGGTTGATCTCCACCGTGTAGTGGGAGATGTCCTTGAACCCGCGAAGTCGCGGCATGGCCTGGGCGATCTGCCGGCTTGCCTGGTGGAGCACCTTGGCGAGCTGCTGGGCCTGGTCCATCGGCGCCTCGATCTTGTACAGCCCGAGATAGTCGGCCACCTCCTCCGTGAAGTCGACGACGTCGTCCAGGGCGGAGGCGAGGGCAAGGATGTCCTCGCGGTCGATCGGGGTGACGAACGTCTGGTTGAGGCGCTGGATGATGTCGTGGGTGATCCGGTCGCCCTCCTGCTCGCAGATGAGGATGTCCCGCGCGAGCTCGGAGCGGTCCGGGTAGTCGCGCAGCATCTCCTCGAGCAGGGCCGCGGCGCGCTGAATGTTGCCGCCGGCCTCATCGAACAGATCGAAGAACTCGCGTTCCCTCGGCGCAATGATGCTGGACAAGCGCACCCGACCGGCAAGCTAGCAGAGCTACCGGGCGCTACTCGGGATCGAAGCGGGCCTGCTCGATCCGCCGAGCGACGAGGTCACCCGCCTCGCCGAGCGCCTCCCGGACGGCCGCGGCGCTCGCCTCGTGGTCGTAGTCGACCCGCCGCAGCTCCACCTCTCCCCCGTCCGCCACCAGACCGTAGGCCGCACGGGGATCGCCGTCGAACGGCATGCCGACGCTCCCCGGGTTGACGAGCTCGATCTCGCCCGTGCGGCGCTTGAAGGCGAGGTGGGTATGGCCGAAGACCAGCCGCGAAGCCTGGACGCCCTCGAGGAGCTCGCCCTCCTCCTCGGTCGGCTCGGGGAAGAAGCTGACGACGTCGGAGCCCGGCGAGCCGTGGCAGTAGAGCACGCCGTCGACCGTGAGCGTCTCCGGCAGCCGCGCCAGCTCCTCGAACGTCTCCTCGCCCAGCATCTCCCGGCAGCGCGCGATCGCGGCCTGCACCTGGTCCGGGGCGTCCTCGGGCGAGGCGGTCCAGCGCTCCCCGTTGCCGCGGATCCAGTCCGCGGCGAGCCCCCTCAGGCGCTCGACGGTCTCCCTTGGCCAGGCGCCGAAAAGCGCGTAGTCGCCGCCCAGCAGGTAGCGGTCCGCTCCCGCTCCACGAGCGTCGTCGAGCACGGCCTCGAGGGCGGGCAGGTTGCCGTGTACGTCGTAGATGAGAGCGAGCACGCAGCGAGGTTTAGCGCAGCCGAGGTCCCGGCACCCTCCAAGTGAACGGGACTCGACGCCAGGGAGGACCCTCCCATGTGCTTCAACCGCGACAGGACCGAGCGAGAGCAGGAAGCGCGCCGGCGCCTGGCGGAGCAACCGATCGTGAAGCCGACCCAGCCGACCCGACCCCGGGGCAACTCGGACGTCGACCAGCGCGACCTCCAGCGAAGCCTGGACCGCCTGGAGGCGCTCGTCGGCCGCTAACTCTGCTCGAGGGCCACGCGGACCCGAGCCCGATCAGCACCGCCCCAACCAGACGCTCAATCCGCCGCGCGAGGGCGCTCCCGACGAGCGCCCTTCGCGTGCGGTCCACGAACAGGGCGAGCAACGCGAACCAGACCAGGTCGAACGCAACCACCAGCACGGCCATTCCCAGCGCCGCGGGCAGCACCGACGATCCCTTGGGCACGAACTGCGGGAACAGCGCCACGAAGAACACGGCGAGCTTGGG
>JBJMLJ010000219.1:0-5138 GCA_045805365.1 Thermoleophilaceae bacterium | reverse complement strand
GTGAGCGCGCCCGACGGCTCGATCGGCACCAGGGCCGAGCGGAGCAGCCTCTCGACGTCGACCTCACTCATCCCGTGCGGGCTCCTTCAACGATTCCTCCAGCTGCCTGATGGCTCTGTGGATCAACACCTTCGTGGCCCCTTCGGAACGGCCCAGCGCCCGGGCGATCTCGCGGTTGTCCATGTCGAGCGCGAAGCGCATGATCAGCGCCTCGCGGCGGTCGTCGGGCAGGTTCGACACGCCCTCGAGCACCTCCTGCACCTCCTCCCGGCCCTCGACCAGCCTCTCCGTGTCGTGGGGGGTCGAGATGATGGCCGCGTCCTCGAGCTGGGTCTGCGGGCGCCGTGAGCGGTCGCGGTAGTAGTTCGCCGCGAGGTTGTGGGCGATGCGGATCAGCCATGGGCGCAGCGGCCTGCCGTCCGACTCGCGCTGGGCGCGCTCGAAGTGGCGGTAGGCCTGGAGGAAGGTCTGCTCGGTGAGGTCCTCGGCGTCGTGGTGGTTCCCGATCCGGTAGTACGCGTAGCTGTACACGTCCCGGAGATGAGCGCGATAAAGCTCTGTGAAATCGCGGTCGAGACGTTGCTTGTCCGCCGGCTCGTCCACCCATAGGGAGCCTACTCCCGCGTTCCTAGGCCGCCCGCTCGCCGGCCCTGGCCCGGCTGCCTGAGCGAACCTGGTCGAGCCAGTCGTCCGGGGTGGCGCGGCCGTCGAGGACATCGCGCAGGCCGGCCGTTACCGGGGCGTCGATTCCCTCGCGCTCGAAGGCGAGGTCGAGCAGCGGGACCGTGGCGAGCGACTCGGCCGTCTGGTCGAGCATGGCCTCCACCTGGGACCGGGGCACGCCCGCCCCCAGGAGCTCCCCGGCGCGGCGGTTGCGGCTGCCCTCGGCCAGAGCTGTGGCCAGGAGGTCGCCCGCGCCCGCCAGCCCGGCGAAGGTCTCGCTGCGCCCGCCGCTCGCGAGCGCCAGACGGTGGACCTCGGAGAAGACGCGTCCGGCGGCGGTTCCGGCGAGGTTGGCGCCGCGCGACACCGCCGCCGCCGAGGCAAGCGCCGCGGCGTTCTTCGCGCAGGCGGCGAGCTCGGCGCCCTGCAAGTCGTCGGTGGGATCGATGAGCAGCCCGGCGGCGTCAAGCACGTCGGCGAGCTGGCGGCGAAGGTCCGGATCGAGGGTAGCGAGCACGACGGAGGCGCCGTCGGTCACGGCCTCGCGGGCGTGCGCCGGCCCACCGAGCCAGGCGACCGCGCGGGCCCGCACGCGCTCCGATACCCAGGCGCTCGGCGTGGTGCCGAGCGGCGGCACGAGGCCCTTCGAGACGACCAGCACGGCGCTGCGATCGGCCACGGAGGCGCCGATCTGCCCGACCGCGGCGGGAAGCGCCGATGCCGGGACCGCGAGGACGACGAGGTCCACCGCCGCGAACTCGATGTCGGCGACGGTGCAGACCCGGATCGCCGGACCGAGCCCGATGCCGGGCAGGTAGCGCTCCTCCTCGCGGGCCTCCGCGACCCGCCTCGCCTGCGCGAGCGATCGGCAGCCGAGCTGGACGTCGAGTCCGGCGCGCGCCAGGAGGACGGCGAGCGTGGTGCCCATCGAGCCCGTGCCGACCACCGCGGCGGTCCGCAGTGGCGGCAGGCCGCCGAGCCACTCCCACTGGAGCTGGACGCAGGGCCAGATGCGCTCGGTCACCTCGCGCGCGAGCTTGGGCGCCGGGTCGCCCACGCGCGGGAAGGTGAGCGCGCGGCCGAAGCGCAGGCACACCTTGACCGGCTTGATCCGCAACCCGCCGCTGCGGGCGCGCTCCGTGCCCGTCAGCGCGACCGGCACAACGGCGGCGCCGCTGGCGAGCACCATGCGGCCGACGCCGCGCTTGGGCCTCGCGAGCGAGCCCGAGCGGATGCGAGTGCCCTCGGGGAAGATCACGACCGCCTCGCCGCGCTCGAGCAGCTCGAGCGACGTGCGCACCGACTCGTCGTCGGACTCGCCGCGCCTGACGGGGAATGCCCCGAGGCAGTTGAGCAGCCAGCCCTGGAGCCGGTTGTGGAAGAGCTCGCGCTTGGCGACGAAGTAGATCGGCCGCCGCAGGCAGATCCCGATCACGAACGGATCGAGGAAGCTGCGGTGGTTGGCGGCCACGATCACCGGCCCGTCGGGGATGTTCTTGTGGCCGCGGCTGGAGACGCGGAACCAGATCCGGAGCGCGGGCTCCAACACCGCTCGCACGGTCCAGTAGACGAGCTTGTTCACCCCGCGCTTGCGCGTGCGGGCGTGATAGCGCCCCAGCGGGTCGGCGGCGTGTCCCTCCTCCGTCATTAACCGACTGCTACCCGGGTTTCCCGGGACCGTTACGCCTGCGCGATACCCTGCGCGGCGTGGAGTGGCAGCGCACGGTCAACGGGGCGCTCGCCGGCGCGGCTGCCGCGGCCATCTGGGCCGCCCAGCAGCCGCTCGACAAGCGGCTATTCCAGTCCGACTACGACGACCTCGAGGTCCTCGGCAAGCTGGTCGCGCGCGACTCCTCCTGGCCGCTTGCGGGCCTCGCCCTCCACATCCAGAACGGAGTCCTGTTCGGGGCCGCCTACTCCCAGCTGCGCGCCTTCATACCAGGGCCGCCTGCCACGCGGGGGATGCTGGCCGCGCTGGCCGAGCACCTGGCCACTTGGCCGCTCGGCCGCGTGACGGATCGCTACCACCCCGCCCGCGGCGACCTTCCGACCCTGAGCGGCAACCGCCGCGCGTTCGCCCAGGCGGCCTGGCGCCACTTCCTCTTCGGGGCAGTGCTCGGCGAGCTGGAGCGCCGGCTCAACCCGGCGGACGTGTACGAGCCGCTCGAGGTACCCGTGTCCTCCAACGGGCACGGGAACATCGAGCAGGCCGCCGTCGGGGCTGCGTAGGCCGGCGTGGAGCAGCGCGAGATCGTCTCGCAGGCGATCTTCTACGCGCTGTTCAGGGTCGTGGAGATCGAGGAGCTGTCGGGACCCGACAAGGCCGTCGAATGGGCTCGGGCCGTGGTCGACGAGCCGGAGCTCCGCCGGGGCTTCAGCGACGGCGTGCTCAAGGCGCTCGCGGGGCGCGCGGCGGGCCTAGACTCGGAAGGCCCGCCGGAGTAGCTCAGCTGGTAGAGCAGCGCATTTGTAATGCGCAGGCCGTCGGTTCGAGTCCGACCTCCGGCTCTGTCAGATGGCCCTGCCGCGGCCGCCCCAGCGCCCGCCGAAGCCGAAGCCTCCGCTCGGGATGCCCGCCACGAGCACTAGGATCGCGCCCACGATCGCCACGATCGCGGACCCCGTGATCGCCGCCAGGATCAGGTACACCAGCGCGGCGACCAACACGGTTATGAGCAAGCCGATCATTTCGCCCTCCTTGAGGTAGCTCTGTCCTCGGTGCCAGGCCGGATACCCGGCGGAGAAGCGGGAGAAACGGTTTAGAGCGGGACCGCGCGGGAGGCCAGGTGAGCGCCCACCTTGCGCTTGACCCTCTGGAGCGCGTTGTCCACGGTCTTCGTGTCGCACTCGAGGCGCTCGCCGATCTCCTCGTAGGAGTGCCCGTCCAGGTAGAGCGAGAGCACGGCGCTCTCGAGCTCCGAGAGCACGCTCGACAGGCATGCCACGAGGCTGTGGAGCTCCTCGGTGGAGATCACCTGGTTGACCGGGTCGTGCGCGGTCGGGCCGGGGAGGAGCTCGTCCAGCGTGGGGTCGCCGTCGCCGCCGCTCGCGGCGGGCGTCTGCGAGAACGAGACGTACTCGTTGAGCGGGGTGTGCTTGTTGCGCGTGGACGTCTTCACCGCGGTGATGATCTGGCGCGTGATGCAGAGCTCCGCGAAGTTGCGGAAGCTCGACTCGCGGTCGGAGCGGTAGTCCCGGACGGCCTTGTAGAGGCCGACCAGGCCCTCCTGGACGAGGTCGTCCGAGTCGCCCCCGATGAGGAAGTACGAGCTGGCCTTGAGCCGGACGAAGCCGAAGTAGCGGCGGACGATCATGTCGTACGCCTCGGGCTTGCCCTGCTTGGCGAGGGCTATCAGGTAGTGATCATCAAGCTCAGCTTCAGCTTGAGACTTTCGCGCCCTGGCCGGACTGGACGGCCTCGCTGAAGCGCTACGGCCGGTGGCCGTGCCAGGTGAGGTGGTGGTTGCCATCGATCGCTCCTCCCGGACCACAAGCGGGTCCTAGAAGCTCGGTGGCGCGCTACCTCCCCTGGCGCCAGGTTCTCTGAAGTCTCGCCCTAAAGGTCGACTTCAGCCTGATCAATCCGCGGCGAGTATGGGGTAGTTATGGAGCCCTGTCAAGTCCCCGGCGGGATTGCAAGATCCCGTACAGGAGCGCCGCGGCGGCCGTCGCCACGTTCAGCGAGGCGACCTTGCCGCGCTGCGGCAGCGCCACGAGGTCGTCGCAGACCCCCGCCACGCGGGGCCTAAGGCCCCGCCCCTCGGACCCGAGCACAAGGACTACGCGGCCCGAGTAGTCCGGTCCGTCGTAGGGCGTCGGGGCGTCGGCGGCGGCGCCGTACACCCACGCGCCGGCCTTCTTCGCCTCGCCGAGCCAGTCGGCGAGGTTGCGGACGCGCGCGATCGGCAGGTGCTCGACCGCCCCCGCGGAGGCCTTGCAGACCGCCGGCGTCACGTCCACGGAGCGGCGCTCCGGTAGGACGACGCCCGCCCCCACCGCCTCGGCTACCCGGCAGACAGCGCCGAGATTGTGCGGGTCCTGGACCTCGTCGAGGGCAACGACGAGCGCGTCCTCAGCGGCGAGCAGCTCGTCGGGCTCCACGTATGGGAACGGCTCCACCTCCGCGCAGATCCCCTGGTGTTCGGGCGAGCCACACAGCCTCTCGAGCTCGGCCGCGTCCACCCCTTCCTCCTCAGACCAGACGCGCAGCACCTTGCGCCGTCCGCGGAGCGCCTCGCGAACCGGGTTACGCCCGTAGACGAACAAGCCGAGGGCCCTCCGGCGTATCGCGCACCTCGAAGCCCATCGCGGCGAGGCGGTCGCGGAGCTCGTCGGCGCGGGCGAAGTCGCCGGCGCCGCGCGCCTCCTCGCGCTCGGCGGCCAGCCGCTCGGCGTCCTCCCCCGCCTCGGCCTCCTCCTCCAGCAGTCCCTCCAGCCCGAGCGCGCCGAGCAGCTCCGGAAGCCGGCCGACGCCG
>JBJMLJ010000218.1:0-2834 GCA_045805365.1 Thermoleophilaceae bacterium | reverse complement strand
TCATCGCCCCCTGGCTCCGCGGGGCCGCGGCCCTCCTCCAGGACGGGCGCTTCGACCCCGACGAGCGCCTCGAGGTGATCGCGCGCGAGCGCGTGCAGGTCCTCTGCATGGCGCCCACCGAGTATCGCGCGATCGCCAAGCGCACCGAGCTGCGGCGCCTGCCCGACCTTCGGCACGCCGTGGCCGCCGGCGAGCCGCTCAACGCCGGGATCGTCGAGACCTGGCGCGAGCTGGCCGGCGTCGAGGTCCACGACGGCTACGGCCAGACCGAGACCGGCGCGCTGACCGGCATGCCGATCGGGCCGCCCGTGCGTCCCGGCTCGATGGGGAAGGCCCTACCCGGCTTCCGCCTCTGGATCGACGACGGCGAGCTCTGCGTCGACCCCACGACGGTCCCCACCTTCTTCCTCGACGGTCCCCTCGACCGGCCATGGCGGACCGGCGACCGGGCGAGCGAGGACGAGGACGGCTACCTCTGGTTCGAGGGCCGCACCGACGACGTGATCATCTCGGCCGGCTACCGGATCGGGCCCTTCGAGGTGGAGTCGGCGCTCGTCGCCCATCCCGCCGTGGCGGAGGCGGCGGCCGTCGCCGCCCCGGACGACGAGCGCGGGCAGGTCGTGCGCGCGGTGGTGGTGCTGCGACCGGATCACGAGCCGGGCGAGGCCTTGGCCAAGGAACTCCAGGACCACGTCAAGGAGCGGACGGCCCCCTACAAGTACCCGCGGATCGTGGACTTCGCCGAGGCGCTGCCCAAGACGGCGAGCGGAAAGATCAAGCGCGCCGAGCTGCGTAGTTAGATTCGGCGAACGTGGCGCGCGCGTCGAGCCGAATGGACACGCGGGACCGGGTACTCAGCCGCATCTTCCGCGTGGCGGGCGCTCGCGATCCCGCGGACGAGAACACCGAACGCGGGGTCGAGGAGGCCTGGCGCAACAAATCGGCCGTGCGCTTCCTCGAACGGATCCCCGTCGATGTCGACGTCCGCGGCAAGTCGGTCCTCGACGTCGGTTGCGGCGACGGCAGCATGTGCCTCCACCTGGCGCGGATCGGCGCCGCCCGCGTGCTGGGCGTTGACATCCAGACCGTGGGGGTGGGCGAGTCGAGGCTCGACGCCGAGCCCGAGCTCCGCCCGCGCTGTGAGCTTCGCCAGATCGACACCCTCGACGAGCTCCGCGGCGAGCAGTTCGACCTCGTCCTCTCCCAGGACTCCTTCGAGCATTATTCGGACCCTGAGCACTTCGTCTTCGAGTTGATCGCGCCCGTCGCGCCCGGCGGGCTGCTGCTCGTCGGCTTCGGGCCGCTCTGGAAGGCGCCGCTCGGCGGCCACATCGACTACATGACCCGGCTCCCCTGGGCGCACCTGCTCTTCCCGGAGCGGGTCATCATGGCCGAGCGGCGGCGCTACCGGCCGGACGAGGACACCGGGCGCTTCGAGGAGATTCGCGGCGGCCTGAACAAGATGACCCTGGCGCGCTTCCTGCGCATCATGGACCGCACCGGGCTGGAGCTGGTCGCCCTCGAGACCAACCGCAGCGACCACCCGGCGTTCAAGGCCTTCCGCGCCCTCGCCACGGTGAAGCCGCTCCGGGAGTACTTCACCTCGAACGTCTACGGGGTTTGGCGAAAGCCCGCCGGGTAGCCTCGGACCCATGTCCAACCGTCTGGCCGACGAGACCTCCCCATACCTGCTCCAGCACAAGGACAACCCCGTGGACTGGTACGCGTGGGGCGAGGAGGCGCTGGCCCGTGCACACGAGGAGGACCGGCCGATCCTGCTCTCGATCGGCTACTCCGCCTGCCACTGGTGCCACGTGATGGAGCGCGAGTCGTTCGAGGACGAGGAGACCGCGCGGCTGATGAACGAGCGCTTCGTCTGCATCAAGCTCGACCGCGAGGAGCGGCCGGACATCGACTCGATCTACATGCAGGCGTGCCAGGCGATGACCGGCCAGGGCGGCTGGCCGCTCAACGTCTTCCTGACCCCGGAGCAGGTGCCCTTCTACGCGGGCACCTACTTCCCACCCGATCAGCGCGGCGGGCTCCCGAGCTGGCGGATGGTGCTCGAGGCGGTTGCCGGCGCCTGGGACGAGCGCAAGGACGAGATCCGCGAGGGCTCGGGTCGGATCGTCCCGCAGCTGGAGGGCGCCGCCCGGCTCGCACCCTCCAAGCAGCCGATCGACGCCCGCCTGCTCGACGCCGCCGTCCAGACCCTGAGGACGCAATACGACCCGGTTCACGGCGGCTTCGGGGGCGCCCCCAAGTTCCCGCCCGCCTCGGCGATCGAGTTCCTCCTTCGCCGCGGCGACACGGAGATGAGCTCCCGCACCCTGCGCGCCATGGCGTCGGGCGGCATGTACGACCAGATTGGCGGCGGCTTCGCCCGCTACTCCGTGGACGCACACTGGCTAGTCCCCCACTTCGAGAAGATGCTCTACGACAACGCCCTCCTCGCGCGCGCGTATCTGCACGGCTGGCAGGTCACCGGCGACGCCCTGTTCCGGCGCGTCTGCGAGGAGACGCTCGACTGGGCGCTGCGCGAGATGCGCGCGCCCGAGGGCGGCTTCTTCTCCGCCCTCGACGCCGACTCGGAGGGCGAGGAGGGCAGGTTCTACGTCTGGGGCCTCGACGAGCTGCGCGAGGTCGCTGGCGAGGACGCCGCGGCCTGGTTCGGGGCGAGCGAGCGCGGCAACTTCGAGGGCCGCAACATCCTGGTGCGCGGCTCGGAGGACGACCCCGAGGAGCTCGACGAGTGGCGGCGCAGGCTCTACGAGCGTCGAGCGGAGCGCGTCTGGCCGGGGCTGGACGACAAGCGCGTGACGTCGTGGAACGCG
>JBJMLJ010000217.1:0-3377 GCA_045805365.1 Thermoleophilaceae bacterium | reverse complement strand
GCTGATCGCCAAGAACACGATGGGCTGGAGCACCTACCTGAACACGCTCCAGTTCGACTACGACAAGTTCGTGGATGAGTTCGACCAGGTCACCGCTCACGTGCGTGACCAGATGGCGGCCGGCGCGCCCGCCTAACCGGACAGCTGATCGCGAGCGCGGTCGAAGTCCGCTAGGACGCGTTCCAGAGCGTCCATCGCGACCTGAGGCGGCGGCTCGGGGGCCGAGCGCATCGCGTCGTGGGCCATTCGAGCCGCTGCCACCAGCGCCGACAGCTCCTGGCTCGTCGCCGTGACGGTGAAGACGTTCTCCCGGCTGTGCTCAATATGCATGGCGGCATCATCCTGGACTACCCGCCTGTAGCTAGCTCGGTCTCGACCTTCGGCGGCTCGGTGAGGGTCTGGAGCACGGTGCAGTAGCGCTCGGTCTTCTCGATAAGCGAGTTGACCTCCTCGGCGCTCGCGTCCGGCGCGTCGATCTCGAAGCGCAGGCGGATGGCCTCGAAGCCCACCGGCACGTCGCGCTTGATTCCGAGCGTGCCGCCCAGGTCTAGGTCGCCCTCCACCACGACCTCGATCCTCTCGGTGTGGACGCCCGTCGCCGTGGCGACCATCTGGCAGGTCAGCTGGGCGCAGGCCGCGAGTGCGCCGAGCAGCAGGTCGCCGGAGCAGGCCGCCGTGCCGGCTCCGCCGACGCCGCTGTGGGCCTGCGCCTCGTAGATCGCGCGCCCGAGGTCCACGCCGCAGCTGATCGGGGCGTCGCCCTCGTTCCCGCGGGCGGTGAGTGTTATCCGTGAGGCGTCGGGATCGGCCTTGTAGCGCTGCTTGAGGGGAGCTTGCTTTGAGCGGAGGTCCATCCGCCGATGTTCGCACGGATCGTCCGCTTCTCGTGCTGGCTGGCGGAGTTCGCCGAAGTCGGCGTTGCGGGGCTGATGCCGACCGCGACGAGCTGCCGGAGCCGCTCGCCCGGCGGCTGCACCAGTAGTGTGACCCCGTGTTCGAACCCCGCCAGGTCGAGCTTCACGGGCACCAGGTGATCTACCGGACCGCGGGCAGCGGCCCGCCGGTCGTGCTCGTCCACGGGATGGTCAACTCGTCGCGCCACTGGGAGCAGGTGGCCGTCCGGCTGGCCCACCACTACACCGTGATCGCGCCCGACCTGATCGGCCACGGCGACTCGGCCACGCCGCGCGGCGACTACTCGCTCGGCGCGCACGCCGCCGTCATCCGCGACGTGCTGGCCGCCATCGGGGTCGACCGCGCGACGGTTGTCGGCCACTCGCTCGGCGGCGGCGTGGCTATGCAGTTCTTCTGGCAGTTCCCCGAGCACGTGGAGCGGCTCGGGCTCGTGTCGAGCGGCGGGCTCGGCCCGCAGGTCAGCCCGCTGCTACGGAGCGCCGCGCTGCCGGGCGCCTCGGCGCTGCTCTGGCTCGCGGCGCACCCGCGCCTCGTCGCGGGGCTCACCGACCTGGGCGAACGGCTGCGGGAGCGCGGCTCCGGATCGGGCGTCTACGTCCAGGCCATCGCGCGCGCCCTGCGGCCGCTGTCGGTGGCCGGCGCGCGGGAGGCGTTCCTGCATACGCTCCGCTCGGTGATCGACGTGCGCGGCCAGCGCGTCAGCGCCCTCGACCGGCTCTATCTCCTCGATGGCTTCCCGACGCTGATCGTCTGGGGCGGGCGTGACCACACGATCCCGCTCGCGCACGGCCGCTCGGCGCACGAGACCGTGCCGGGCAGCCGCTTCGAGGTGCTCCCGCGCGCGGCGCACTTCCCCCACCTCGAGGATCCCGAGGGCCTGGCCACGGTGATCCGGGACTTCATCGAGACGACCGAACCGGTGCGGATCGACGCGACCGACTGGGCTGAGCGGGTAAGTCGTCGGCAGTACGCAACGACCCGATAAGGAGGCGCGGCATGCCTGTGCGAACCGCGAACGCACGCTGGGACGGATCACTTACCGAGGGCCACGGGACCATGCGCATGGCCACCGGCAGCTACGAGGGCCCGTACTCGTTCCAGTCGCGCTTCGAGGAGGGCGACGGCACGAATCCGGAGGAGCTGATCGCGGCCGCCCACGCCGGCTGCTTCTCGATGGCCCTGTCGGCAGAGCTCGGCCGCGCCGGCCACGAGCCCGAGAGCGTCGAGACCACGGCGAAGGTGCATCTCGACAAGGCCGACGAGGGCTTCAGCATCACCGGGATCGAGCTGGAGACCGAGGTGCGTGTTCCCGGGATCGATGAGGACGAGTTCCAGCAGGTAGCCAAGGCAGCGAAGAGGAACTGCCCCGTGTCGCAGGCCCTCGCGGCTGTCGAGATCACGCTCAGCGCCGCCCTCGCGGATTAGCGCGGACTAGCTCTCTCTCAACGGGACCAGATGTCGAGCACGCCGCTCGTGGCGTGGTCGTTGGAGTTGCCCTCGCCAAGCGCGATTCGGCCGTCCACCACGATCGGCGAGTTCCAGTGGCCCGAGCCCGTCGCCAGGGTGGCGACCCGGCGGCCCGAGCGGGGCCGGTAGACGTTCAGACCCCCGCCGCTCACGTCGTAGACGTACAGGAGCCCGCCCGCCAGGACGGGGCTCGACCCGGGGGTGCCGTTGTCCCAGAGGACGTGCAGCCGCGGCGGGCTCCCGCGCAGCTCATACGCCACCGTTCCGCCCCCGTCCGCGGTGAATACGAGCACACGTTTCCCGGTGCGCCAGACCGCCGGCGTCGTGAATGCCATCGGGCCGCGGGGCGGATCGAGCACCTGTAGCTCGCCGCCGGTCTCCGGCCCGGCCCGACCGGTCCGGTTGTTGAGCCGGCTGAGGGCGAGCAGGCGGATCTTGCCGTCCTTGCCGCCCTGCATCGCGTAGCGCGGAGTCTTGCCGCCCGGCGCGGGCAGCACGGCCGGGGTGGTCGAGCCGAGGTCGGCGTCGGTGTTGCTCAGCTCGTCCTGGTTGGAGGGCGTGTAGCTCTGCAGCAGCCGCGCTCCCGCGGGCGCGAGCAGCAGCACGGAGTCGCCCCAGTCGGTGCGCCCGTTGAAGGGCGCGTTGCCGGTCGTGACGAGCAGGCGGTGGCTGCCGGGGACGACCACGGCGCCCGCCCGGGCCCAGATAGCCGAGTCCGACGAGCCGCAAGACGACGGCTGGATGATCGAGCGGCGGTCGCTGCAGAGGGTGTTGAACACGTGCCCGATCCGGCCGGTGCTCCGCGAGATCGCCACCACGTGGCCTTGGTACGGAGGCGCGTCGCCGATGTAGCCGCCGGTGACCGCGAGCACGTAGCGACCGCTCAGGTTGAGCGCCGAGGCCAGCTTCTCGTGCGTGGCGTCGCGGGTGACCCTGACCGGCCAGCCGCGGGCCTCGTGCCCGGTGCGGACCGAGAGCTTGTGCACCTGGCCGCT
>JBJMLJ010000216.1:0-4420 GCA_045805365.1 Thermoleophilaceae bacterium | reverse complement strand
GCCCTCGCCGAGCGGCACGCCATGCTCCTGCTCGCCGAGAGTCGCGATCTGGAGCAGGGCCGTCAGGTCGGTCAGCGCGACGACCGAGACTCCCTCGACGTTGCCCAGCTTCTCCAGGGCCGCCGCGAGCGGGGCGAAGTTGCCGCCGTGCGTGGGCAGCAGGACGACGCGACGGAAGCCGCCGCGGGCGAGCGAGCGGACCAGGTCGGCGACCACCGCGTGGAAGGTCTCGTCGTCGAGCGACAGGGTGCCGGGGAAGTCGAGGTGGTGCGACGAGCAGCCGATCCGAAGCGTGGGAGCGATGAAGGCGTCGATCCGCTCGGCGACCTCGCGGGCGAGCTGGTCGCCGAGCAGCGCGTCGGTGGCGAGCGGCATGTGGCGGCCGTGCTGCTCGGTTGCGCCGAGAGCGATCACGACCGTGTCCCGGCCCGCCTCGAGCTCCGCCTGGACCTCGGGCCAGGTCAGCCGGTCCAGCTCGAGCGCGCCCATGGCGCGGAGGCTATCCCGTGAAGCGCGGCATGGTCACCGCTCGCGGCCTGCAGCGCGAGAAGTGCCGCCGGATCAACCGGCTTCGGCCGTCGGTGGCGGTGGCGCGGATGGACATCGACACCTCCCTCGGACGCGCCGGAGGTACACCACATGCCTTTGCTAGGTTGCCGGGAGGGGAGGGGTCCGGGAGACGGAGGTAGCTGTTGGCCGGCTGGACCCGATTCATCATCAGCCATCGGAAGAAGGTGATCGCGGCCTGGGTGGTCGTGTTCGTCCTCGGCGGCGCGGGCGCCTCGGCCCTGGGTCCGCTTCTCACCAACCGCTTCAGCGTTCCCGGCTCGGACGCCGAGCGCGGCCTGGACCTCTCGAAGAAGTACTTCCACGAGCGCGGCGACGGGGCGTTCACGGTCGTGTTCCAGTCGAAGGCCGGCTCCGTGCGCTCGGCCGTCTTCACCGCCAGGGCCGAGGCCGCCGCGCAGCGCGCCGCGCGCGCGATCAAGGGCGGTCAGGCCGGACAGATCCAGAGGGCGAGCGCGAACCTCGCCTATGTCCAGATCACTTCGCCGCTCGAGAACCAGGACGCGGCGGACAAGACGCCGCATGTGCGAAAGGCCATCGGCCACCCGCCGGGGATGAACACCTACCTGTCCGGCTTCCCCGCGATCAACCACGACACGCAGCCGATCTACAACAAGGACCTCGCCCGCGGGGAGACGATCGCGATCCCGATCGCGCTCGGCGTCCTGATCTTCATGTTCGGGACGGTCGGCGGAATCGCGGTGCCGCTGCTGTTCGCATTCGTGAGCATCCCCTCGACGCTGGGGCTCGTCTACCTCGCCGCGCACGTGATGGACATGGCCATCTACGTGGAGAACATCGTCACGCTGATCGGGCTCGCGATCGCCATCGACTACTCGATGCTGGTCGTCTTTCGCTACCGCGAGGAGTTGGAGCAGGGAGACGATCCCCACGACGCGCTCGTCCGGACGATGACCACCGCCGGCCGCGCCACCCTGTTCTCGGGACTGACCGTCGCCGTCGGCCTGGCACTGCTTGTCCTCATGCCACTGCCGTTCATGCGCTCGATGGGCGTCGGCGGACTGCTCGTACCGCTCGTCTCGATCGCCGCCTCCGCGACCTTTCTGCCGGCGCTGCTAGCGGTGATGCGGCGCGGCGTGAACCGCTGGCGGGTCATCCCTCGGGCGGTCCTGCGCAAGCGAGCGCTGTCCGAGGAAGGCTTCTGGACCCGGCTCGCGAGCTCGATCATGCGCCGGCCGATCCTCTATCTGCTCGCCTCCGGCGGCGTGATGGTCGTGCTCGCCGTGGTCGGACTCAGCCAGATCCACCTCACGAGCGGCGACAACCGCGGGGTGCCCAAGACCAAGGAGTCGACCAAGGGCCTTGCCCTGCTCGAGAACACTCTCGGTCCCGGGGCCCTCGTTCCCAACCAGGTCATCGTGGACACCGGGCACGCCGGTGGCGCGGCGAGTCCGGCCACGATCGCGGCGCAGCGACGCTTCGTGGCGGAGGTGCGCCGCGACCGTGAGGTGGACCCGAGCACGATCCAGGTGCCGGCGGCGGTACCGCGCGCGGTGGCCGAGCGGGCCAACCTGGTGGACCGGACCGGCCGCTTCATGCAGCTCCGTGTCGCGGGCCGCAGCGACAGCGGCACCAACGCAGCGGTGGACCTCGTTCACCGCTTACGGAATCGCTACGTGCCCGACGCCGGGTTCCCGGGCCCGACGATCTACGTGACAGGTGCGCCGGCCTTCGGCGTCGACTTCATCGACAAGGCCTACGGCGCCTTCCCCTGGCTGATCGTCGCGGTGCTCGTGCTGAGCTACCTGATCCTGCTGCGGGCGTTCCGCTCGGTGGTGCTGCCGATCAAGGCGGTGATCATGAACGTGCTCTCGGTGAGCGCCACCTACGGCGTGCTGGTCCTCTTCTTCCAGCACAACTGGGGCACCATCTTCAACCTCCAGCAATCGCCGCAGATCGAGGCCTGGATCCCGATCTTCCTGTTCGCGATGCTGTTCGGCCTCTCGATGGACTACGAGGTGTTCCTGCTGTCGCGGATGCGCGAGGAGTGGGACAAGCGGCACGACAACGAGGAGGCGGTCGCCTTCGGGCTCGAGCACACCGGCCGGATCATCACCGCCGCGGCGATCATCATGGTCGCCGCCTTCTCGGGCTTCACCTTCGGCTCGTTCGTGGGCCTGCAGGAGTTCGGGATCGGCCTGTCGGCGGCGATCCTGCTAGACGCGACCGTGGTCCGGGCGATCCTGGTCCCGGCGACCATGAAGCTGATAGGCGACTGGAACTGGTACCTGCCCGAGCGGGTGCGGAGGGCGCTGCGGCTCGCGCCTCCCCGGCGGCCCGCGGTCGCGGAGGGGGAGGGCCGAGGTTGACATCGGCCGGCGGGTCGGAGAGTGTCGAGGTGGAGGTGGTTATAGATGGCATGGAGCCTTAAAGGCAACTACGTAGAGACGTGCTCATGCGAGCTCATGTGTCCGTGCAACCTGTCGCTGGACAACGGCGCGACGTACGACTTCTGCCGCGTCTCGCTCATCTTCGACATCCGCGAGGGTGAGGTCGACGGGACGGACATCGGCGGCCTGAAGGTCGCGGCGATCGCCGACTCGCCCAAGGTCATGACGGAGGGCAACTGGCGCCTCGGCATGTTCATCGACGCGAACGCCAGCGACGAGCAGGCGGAGAAGCTCGGTCAGGTGTTCAGCGGACAGCTCGGCGGGCCGATGGAAGCGCTGGCGCCGTTGATCGGCGAGCAGCTCGGTGTCGAGCGTGCGCAGATCGAGGTTGACCACGACGGCTTGAAGCACAGCGTCCGCGTTGGAGACACGATCGACTTCCAGATCGAGGACATCGTGCCGTTCGGTGTCGAGTCCGGCGAGCCGGTGCGGTTCTCGGGCATGTTCCACCCGGTGGGGTCCGACCTCACGATGGCGAGGGTGAAGCACTCGAACATCAACGGCTTCGGAATCGAGTACGAGGGCAAGACCGGGCTCTCGAAGTCCGAGTTCTCCTGGGCCTCCTGAGCTAGATGGAGGCTGCTCGGATACCGCGACCACGACCCGTCGCCCTGCGCGGCGAGCTGGCGCTGGCCGGCGCACTGGTCGGGCTCGCGGCGCTCGCCTGGGTGATCAGCGACGGGCGCATGGACGGGATGGACATGGGCCCGGGCTCGGACCTCGGCGGGCTCGGGTTCTACCTCGTCACCTGGGTGGTGATGATGGCCGCGATGATGTTCCCGTCGGTCGTACCGGTCGTCTCGATCTACCGACGCCTCAGCCGTGACAAGCCCGGGTCGACGAGCCTCCTCGTGGCGGGCTATCTCGCCACCTGGGCGGCGGCCGGCGTGGTCGCGTACGGGGTCTTCGAGCTCGGCAAGGCCCTGGCCTCGGACACGTTCGCCTGGGACAACGCCGGCCGGCCGCTGGCAGTCGGCGTCCTCGCGGCGGCCGCGCTGTACGAGCTGACGCCGCTCAAGCACGCCTGCCTCAGGCGCTGCCGCGGACCGCTCTCCTTCTTCATGGAGTCCTGGAAGGCGGGTCGCTTCGGCGCCTTCGAGATGGGCCTGAAGCACGGGGCCTGGTGCGTGGGCTGCTGCTGGGCGCTCATGGCGGCCCTGTTCGCTCTCGGCGTGATGAGCCTGACCTGGATGGCGCTCGTCGCGGCGCTGATCGCCGTGGAGAAGCTGCTGCCCTGGCGCCTCGTGGCGATGGGCAGCGTCAGCGCGGTCCTGCTGGCGCTCGCCATCGGCGTGGCCGCCTCGCCAGGGAACGTGCCCGGGCTGAGCGTGCCCTCGCATTCGAGCGGCATGCATCACGACGCGATGAAGATGTCGCGCTAGCATCCCCGGTGGACCGTGCTAGGCGGGGAGGTAGCGGTGCCCTGCACCCGCAATCCGCTC
>JBJMLJ010000215.1:0-13166 GCA_045805365.1 Thermoleophilaceae bacterium | reverse complement strand
TGGTCGAGCAGATCCGCCTCTCGCCCGCGGGCGCCGCCGGCGGGGTGGCCGTGACGCTGGGCAAGCTCGGCGCGGAGGTGCACAGCGCGGGCGCCGTCGGCCGGGACAGGATCGGCGACGTGCTGATCGCCGAGCTCGAGCGCTTCGACGCCGGCGCCGTGGTCCACACGCACTCCGCGGTCGCGACTGCGCTCAGCTGCGTGATCGAGGAGCTGCCGCCCGTCCACTACCAGATGCTCGCCTTCGGAGGGAGCGTGCGGGTCGCGCCCTACGCGACCTTCGGCAGCCGCGAGCTGGCGGAGAACGTGCACTTCGCCCTCGAGGGGCGCTCGGCGGCGCTCATGCAGAACCACGGAGCGGTCTGCTTCGCGTCGGACTGCGGCGCCGCGACCGAGCTGGCGCTGCTGCTCGAGTGGGCCTGCGACGTCTACTGGCGGGCGAGCCTGGTCGGCGACCCGCGGGTGCTGAGCGAGCAGGAGCTCGAGGGGGTCGTCACGGCGGTGACCGAGCGGGGCTACGGGCAGGCGCAGACGCGATGAAGGCCGTCGCGCTCGGCGCGCACATCCTCGACGTCCTAGTCCGGCCCGTAACGGAGATCCCCGAGGGCCAGGGGGGCACGCTGGTCGAGCAGATCCGCCTCTCGCCCGCGGGCGCCGCCGGCGGGGTGGCCGTGACGCTGGGCAAGCTCGGTGCGGAGGTGCACAGCGCCGGCGCCGTCGGCCGGGACAGGATCGGCGACGTGCTGATCGCCGAGCTCGAGCGCTTCGGGGTCGATTGCACGCACCTGGTGCGAAAGGACGGCGCGCAGACCTCCTCCACTGTCCTTCCGATCCGCCCGAACGGCGACCGGCCCGCCCTGCACGTGATCGGCGCGAACGGCAGCTACGGGATCGACGACGTCCCCTGGGACACGATCGAGGCCGCCGACTTCCTCCACATGGGCGGGCCGGAGTTCCTGGGCCCGGAGGCGGCCACCGAGATCCTGCGCTTCTGCCGCGAGCACGGCACCCGGACCTCCATGGACATCCTCGCCGACGGCTGGCCGGAGCTGCTCGACATGATCGCCCCCGCGCTCGAGCACGTCGACTACCTGCTGCCGAACGACGACCAGGCGATGAAGCTGACGGGCAAGGACGACGTCGTCGACGCCGCGCGGGCGCTGATCGACCGCGGCGTCGGACTCGTGGCCGTCACCTGCGGCGCCGAGGGCAGCGTCCTGGTGGACGGGGGCGAGCCGGTACGCGTTCCCGCCTTCGAGGTGGAGGTGGTCGATACGACCGGTTGCGGCGACGCCTATTCCGCGGGCTTCCTGAGAGGGCTGGCGCTCGGCCGTGAGCCGGCCGCCGCCGCCCTACTCGGGTCGGCCTGCGCGTCGCTCGTGGCGCAGGGGCTGGGCACGGACGCCGGCGAGTTCGACACGGACGCCGTGGTCGCCCGCGCCGAGCCGTAGCCTTGGGCGCGATGCCCCATACCGCCGCGGCCACCTTCAGAGAGCGAATCGAGAGCTTCGAGGACGAGCGCCTGTCGCCGCTCGCCGCGCGTTCCTACCCCGCCCTGCGCGAGCGCCCCGAGGAGGATTCGGACCACCGCACCCCGTTCCAGCGTGACCGCGACAGGATCGTCCACTCGAAGGCGTTCAGGCGGCTCAAGCACAAGACGCAGGTCTTCATCTCGCCCGAGGGCGATCACTACCGGACGCGGCTGACACACACCCTCGAGGCCTGCGGGATCGCGCGCAACGTGGCCCGGGCGCTGGGGCTCAACGAGGACCTCACCGAGGCCATCGGGCTCGGGCACGACCTGGGCCATCCGCCGTTCGGGCACATCGGCGAGGCCGTCCTCGACGAGCGCCTCCACGATCGCTACGGCCTCCGCTTCCGCCACAACGAGCACTCGCTGCGAGTGGTCGAGCGGATCGAGAGCCTCAACCTCACCGAGCAGGTGCGCGACGGGATCCTCCACCACACGGGCGACGAACAGGCAGCCTCCCTGGAGGGACGGATCGTCCACGTGGTCGACCGCATCGCCTACATCAACCACGACATCGACGACGCGATCCGGGCAGGAGTCCTGCGCTTCGACGACCTGCCCCGCGACGAGATCGAGCTGCTAGGCGACAGCGGCTCGGCGCGGATCGAGACGCTCGTGCGCGACCTGCTCGCCCGCTCCGAGGCCGAGGGGGACATCGTCCAGGGCGACGAGGTGGGGGGCGCGATGCTCAGCCTTCGCACCTTCATGTTCGACCGCGTCTACCTCGCACCCGATGCCCAGCGCGAGCGGCCGCGCATCGAGCGCATGCTGCGCGCCCTCTTCGATTACTACGCCGAGAACCTGCCGCCGCCGGCGGTCGAGGGCTCGTCGGACGCCGAGCGGGTCGTCGACTACCTGGCCGGGATGACGGACCGCTTCGCGGTTCGAACCTTCGCCGACCTGTCACTGCCGGAGGGCTTTTGAAGGCGACCGGCCTCTACACCCACGACTCGCTCGAGCGGCTGCGGCAGGCGGTCGACATCGTCGACCTCGTCGGCGCCAAGACCGACCTGCGGCGAGTCGGCTCGCGCTGGATCGGACTCTGCCCGTTCCACGAGGAGCGCACGCCGTCGTTCTCGGTCGACGCCGAGAAGAAGGTCTATTACTGCTTCGGCTGCGAGGCGGGCGGCGACGCGATCGGCTTCGTCCGCGAGACCGAGGCGCTCGACTTCCCCGAGGCCGTGGACCTGCTGGCCGACCGCTACGGCGTGGAGCTGGTGCGCGAGGCGGAGGACCCGCGGGCCGAGGAGCGCCGGCGGCGCCGCGAGCGGCTGCACGCGCTGCTCGAGCGGACCGCGCGCTTCTACGCCACCTACCTGTGGGATTCCGAGGAGGCTTCGAAGGCGCGGGACTATCTCCTCGGCCGCGGGCTGGGCGAGGAGGTGCTGCGCGCCTTCCGCGTCGGCTACGCCCCGAGCGCGCCCGACCGGCTCGCGCTCTCGGCCCAGCGCGACGGTTTCAAGCCGGACGAGCTGATCGCCGCCGACCTGGCTCGCCGCGGCCGCGGCGGCGGCCTCTACGACCGCTTTCGCGGGCGGATCACCTTCCCGCTGGCAGACGCGCGCGGCCGCGTGCTCGGCTTCGGCGCCCGGGCGATGGGCGAGGGGAGGGGGCCGAAGTACTTGAACACCGCGGAGAGCGAGCTCTACCACAAGGGTCGCCAGCTCTTCGGCATCGACCTGGCGCGGTCGAGCGCGGCCAAGGCCGGTCGGATCATCGTCGTCGAGGGTTACACGGACGTGCTCGCGCTACACCAGGCCGGCCTGCGCGAGTCGGCGGCGATCATGGGGACGGCGCTGACCGAGGACCAGCTCAGGGAGCTGGAGCGGGCTGCGCCGCTCGTGCTGCTTGCGCTCGACGCCGACCGCTCGGGGATGAACGCGATGCTGCGGGCGGTGCGGAGCGCGGGGGAGAGGGGAACCGAGCTCCGGGTGGTCGAGATGCCGGAGGGGCTCGATCCGGCGGAAATGCTCGCTGAGAGCGGCGTCGAGGCGTTTGCGGCTCGCGTCGAGCGTGCAATATCAGTGCTCGAGTTTCAGGTTCGGCGGGTACTTGCCGATGCGGATTTGGGGTCCCCGGCGGGTCGGGACCGAGCGCTCGAGGAGGCGCGCCCTTTGATCGCAGCGAGCCCCGTACGAAGTGCCACGCGAGACCACCTGATCCGCATCGTCGCGGACCGGCTCGACGTACCCGCGGCCTACGTGCACGCGCCGGGCGCCCCTGCCACGGCCGCCGCGTCTCCGGGCTCGGTGGCGCTGGCCGCGGAGGAGGCCTTCCTCGCCCTCTGCCTGGCCGCCGACCCGCTCGGCCGCGACTACCTGGAGCGCCTCGCCGAGGGACATCTCTCCTCGGACGTCACGCGCGCAGCGCGGGACCACCTGCTCACCCATTTCGGGGACCCGCTCGCCGAACTTCCTACGGACGAGTCGGGTATCGCTACCCTCGTGACCCGTCTTGTGGCAGAGGCCGACGAGCAAGACTCGCCGTCCGACGCCGTTCTACAAGTGAGCTTCCTCCAGCTGGAGCTGCGACGAATCGACCGCGAGATCAGGCAAGCGCAGCACAACGGCGACCTGGCCCGTCAAGATTCGCTTGCGGGCGCCAAGCAGGACGTACGTCGTGAGCTGGATGCGGTGATGGGCCAGACGGCATGAAAGCGGAAGAGGACAGGGCTCTGAGCAACAACGGCCAGGGGGCGGAAGCCGCCTCGGAGCCGGACGACGTTGAGACCCCCGAGGGCGCCGACCGCCCCGAGGGCGCCAACGCCCCGCACGACCTCTACGACGAGGGCGGTGTCGTCACCGCCGGGCTCCCCGTCGCGCCGCCGGAGCTCGGCGCCGAGGACGCGGTGCGGCTCTACCTCCGCTCGATCGGCCGCGTCCGCCTGTTGACGCGCGAGGACGAGGTCCGCCTGGCCAAGCGCGTCGAGCAGAACGACATGAGCGCGAAGAACGCGCTGATCGAGGCCAACCTCCGCCTCGTCGTCTCGATCGCGAAGCGCTACACGGGCCGCGGCTTGACGCTTCTGGATCTGATCCAGGAGGGGAACCTGGGCCTGATCCGGGCGGTCGAGAAGTTCGACTGGCGCCGCGGCTTCAAGTTCTCGACCTACGCCACCTGGTGGATCCGCCAGGCGATCACGCGCGCGCTCGCCGATCAGTCGCGGACCATCCGCATCCCCGTCCACATGGTCGAGCGGATGAATCGTGTGGCCCGGGCCAAGCGGCAGCTGCTGCAGAAGAACAATCGCGAGCCCTCCCCCGAGGAGATCGGCGTGCTGGTAGAGATGCCGCCCAAGAAGGTCGAGGAGATCCTCAAGCTCGGCCAGGAGCCGGTCTCGCTCGAGGCGCCCGTCGGCTCCGAGGAGGGCGACGCCGCCCTTGGCGACTTCATCGCCGACGCCGCCGTCGACCGCCCCCTCGAGATCGTGGCGAACCGAATCCGCGACGCCGACCTGCACGAGGTGCTCGACGCCCTGCCGTGGCGCGAGCGCCGCGTCATCGAGCTGCGCTACGGCCTCGGCGCCGAGGGTCCGATGACCCTCGAGGACATCGGCCAGGAGGTCGGCGTGACCCGCGAGCGCGTCCGCCAGATCGAGTCCAAGACCCTGGCGATGCTGAAGGGCTCCGGCGGAGCGGAGCGCCTCGAGGGGACGTACGAGGAGCCCTAAGCCGAGCCTCCCTTCCATCCGCGACCCGAACTAGTGTTCGGGTCATGGAGCGGGGGGCTTTGGAGGGGACCTGCGCCAGGGGCTCTCCCTGGAACGGATAGGCGAGCTCACGGACCGGCACGCGTCGACGGTCGCCAGATCGGCGACCGCCTGGGTCGCACCATCTTGAGCGTCGCTTACTGGCTTGCCAGCTACAGGCTCAGGACCGCGCGGGCCGCGGCGAGAGAGGTGGCGGTGAACGCGCCGGCCGAAGTCGAGCGGGTATGCCGGCGGAATGGGCCCGGCCGGTTCGTTCGCGAGAGCGGCGGGTTCTACCGCTGCGCCCGCTGCCGAGCCGCGAACGTGGCGGAGTGGCGGCGGCGCACCAAGCGACGCCTCGTCGCCGAGGCGGGAGGCCGCTGCAATGTGGGGACGACCGCTGCCTCGCCGCGCTCCATTTCCATCATCTCGATCCGGCCGCCAAGGAGTTCGCGCTCTCACGGCGGTGGGTCACGCGTTCGATCGAAAGACTTCGCCGCGAAGCGGCGAAATGCGTGCTTCTATGCTCCAACCGTCACGCCGAGGTGGAGGCGGGTATCGTCGAACCGCCGTTGGCGTTGACACCTCACGGGGGCATACCCCAAATGAATGGTGCGGAGTAGCTCAATTGGCAGAGCGGCGCCCTGTTAAGGCGATGGTTGTGGGTTCGAGTCCCACCTCCGCAGCTCAACCCGACTCCTGCGAGCGGGTCAGGATTCGCCGGAGGCGACGCTAGCTTCGAGAGCGTCGGCGGCGATCGCCGCGCCGTCGTGCCTCGTGGCCCACTCCCCGAGGCGGCGCGCTCGCTCGCTGTACGCCGGCTCCTCGAGGACCCGCCGGACGGCCAGCCGGATGCCCCGCGGGGTCACGAAGCGGCGCGGCAGGGAGATGCCGACGCCGGCCCAGCGCACGCGCGCCGAGTTCTCCGCCATGTCGCCGGCCGCCGGGCAGGCCACGATCGGCACGCCACTGGCGAGCGCTCGGACGACCGTGCCGTGGCCCGCGTGGCAGACGACGGCGGCGCAGCCGGGCATCGCCTTGGCGTAGGAGATCCAGTCGACGAGGCGGGCGTTCCGCGGCACGGGCAGCGGCTCGGGCGGGTCGCGCCGGTTGGTGGACCCGAGCACCCGCACCGGCTCGTCCGCCAGGCCCTCGAGGGCGGCCCGCAGCATCCGCTGTCCGGGGTCCTGCGAGGTGCTCGGCGCGATCAGGACGAGGGGTTCGTCGCCCGGCGGGGGATCGGTGTCCGGGAACGGCTGCTCCCACATCAGCGGGCCGGTCACTCGGGCCCACGGCTCCCACTCCGAGCGCGGGTACTCGAGCTGCGGGAAGGTGGCGATCAGCGCTAGGCGGCGCGAGATGCCGCCGTGGAGATGCGCGAAGGGCGGTAGGCCGAGCCGCGCGCGGGCGCCGTTCAGCTCGGTGGCCCCGCGGCGCTCGCCGATCGACAGGATCGGCCGCGCAAGGGACCAGAGCCTCGACCCGACCCCGCTGCGCGGCAGGACCGCTCCCACGGAGTAGGGAGGCAGGCCGGGCTCCGACGTCGGCAGGACGTGCGGGACCAGGGTCACCCAGGGGCGCCCCTCCACCTCGGCCGCCATCGCCGCCGCGACGGTGAGGATGTCCGCGACCACCGCGTCCGGCTCGAGGGAGCGGACCAGCGGCACGGTCTCGCGCGCGGCCCGGACGGCGGCCACGTACGGCTTGAGCGGCCGGTCGAGGGTGGGGAAGACGTCGTACTCCGGCGCCGGGGCGAAGCGCATCCCCTCGCGCTCCACGTGCTCCTCCCAGCGCCGCCATGTCTGGAGGGTCACCTCGTGGCCGCGCCCGGCCAGCTCGCGGCCCAGGGCGATTGCGGGGAAGGCGTGGCCCGGGTCGCCGAAGGCGGCGAGCAGGAAGCGCCGGCTCAGACCAGCTCCGGCAGCTCGCGGATGATCCGCTTGCGCTCCTCGGGATCGATCGCCATCGGCGTGGTGATCAGGGTCCCCACGCCCGCGTCGCGGTAGACGGCGAGCCGATCCTTGATCGTGTCGAGCGGCCCGCAGAGCGAGGTCTTGTCGATCAGCTCGGCCGGCAGGGCGGCGGCGGCCTCGTCCTTCTTGCCCTCGAGATACAGGTCCTGGACCTCCTGGGCCGCTTCCTCGAACCCGTAGCGGCGCACCAGCGCGTTGTAGAAGTTCTGCTTGCGCGAGCCCATCCCACCGACGTACAGGGCCAGGAAGGGACGCATGATGTCGCGGGCCCGGTCGACGTCGTCATCCACCGCGATGTTCACGTTCGGCGCTATGTCGAAGCCGTTCAGGTCATTGCCGGCCCGGCTCGCGCCCTCCTCGAGCAGCTCCTTGAACTCGCCGACGTGCTCGGGCGAGAAGAAGGTCGGCATCCAGCCGTCCGCGATCTCGCCGGTGAGCTGCGTGTTTTTGGGGCCGATCGCCGCGATGTAGATCGGGATTCGCTCCTGGACGGTGCCGATCATCAGCTTCAGCGCCTTTCCGGGGCCGTCCGGCAGGGGCAGGGTGTACTGCTGGCCCTCGTACTCGAGCCGCTCGCGGGCGAGCGCCTTGCGCAGGATCTCCACGTACTCGCGGGTTCGCTGGAGCTGCTTCGGGAAGCGCTGGCCGTGCCAGCCCTCGGCGACCTGCGGACCGGAGGACCCGATCCCGATCACCATGCGGCCGTTCGAGAGGTGGTCGAGGGTGGCGGCGGTCATCGCCGTCATGGCCGGCGTGCGGGCGGGGATCTGGAAGATCGAGGAGCCGATCTTGATGCGGTCGGTCTGGGCGGCAATCCAGGCGAGCACGGTCGCGGCGTCGGAGCCGTAGGCCTCGGCCGCCCAGACCGAGTCCCAGCCGGCCGCTTCCGCCTCCTTGACCAGGTCGGCCTGCTGCTCGGCCGTGAGCCCGAGTCCCCAGTAGCCCACGTGCAGCCCGAACCGCATGCAACTCTCCTTTCGCTTGGAGGAGCGAGGTTGAACTCCTCGACGGGCGGGCATAGGGTTCCAGCCCCCCGACGGGGGGTCATCCTATGAGACGGCGTCCGGCACACGAGCTACGCATCGCCATCGACTGCCTGCCGCTGGTGACCCGCAGGGCGATGCTCGAGGGCGTCCACTCGAACCGGATCATCGTCGGCGCCTACGTCGACCGGAAGGGCGGCGTCTGCCCGATGCTCGCCGCGCACCGCAACGGCGGCCGGACCAGCCTGGCGAGCTTCGCCCGCGCCTGGGACCGTTACACGAAGGCGGGCGGGCGGCCGCGGCGGGCAACCGAGCGCGAGCTGCGGACGCTCACCGCGATGCTCGAGGCCAGCATCGCGCTCGACGTGCAGGGCGAGAACGAGTTCGGCGAGGCGATCGCCGAGCACCGCGCCTCGGTCGAGGGGCGCGAGAGCCGTCGCAGGCGCGACACGGGCGAGCGCGACCGCTCCAAGGAGCTCCGCCGCGAGCACGGTTGGGCGTGGCTCCGTCCGTTCCGCCGTCTTGACGAGTACGAGGTCGCGATCGCCGACCTACAGCAGCTGGGGCGAGAGTCCGAGACGAGCCGAGAGTCCGAGACGAGCCGAGAGTCCCAGCTCGTCTAGGGCTCAGCAGCCCGAGTACGTCGTTCCCGCCCGCGCGGCGAACGCGCAGAAGACTGGCTTCGGGCTGAAGTCCTCGCGCAGGAATCCGTAGTTGTAGCCTGGCTCGGTCCATTGGCCAACCCACGCGCGCGTGGGCGCGTTGCGCAAGGAGTGAAAGAGGACGGCATGGACGTCGCCCATGGTCATCATCTTGCTGTAGAGCCGAAGATTGAGGTCGGCCTGCTGCGCCTCGGTGATGCCCCACTGCTCGTCTCCATGGTTCGGGAACGATGTGCTGCCGGTCTCCGTGATCCAGATGGGCGAGGCATCGCCGTAGGTCGCGCGGGTTTGCCGGACGAGCTGGAACTCCTGCGCCAGGGGTGATCCGGCACCGAGGTCCAGGACGTTCGCGGGGTACAGGTTCAAGCTGAGGTCGTTCATGCAGCCGCGCAGGTTTCGTCCGTAGAGCGCGCTCAGGTAGCTCTGGAACGACGGGCTCCCGTCATCTCGGGGCGCCGCGAAGACGGCCAGAGCGGGGCTGAGGACGATCGTCGCCTGGTTCACGCCCTTGGCGCCCTGGAACGCCGCGCACTGCATCGAGGCCATGCGCCCTGAGTTAGGGGTCTGGTCGCCCCAGAACGGCGTGACGTTCGGCTCGTTCCAGGGCTGGATCGCCGCCTGCGGGTAGCGGCGCACTACCGCCGCGACGAACCGCTGCCAGTCGCTCAGATGGGCAGCCGCGGGTGGTAGGTGGCTCGACGCGGCAGCCCGCCGGCAGGCCGAGTCGAGCAGGCGGCAGTTCGCGTAGTCGCTGGCCCAGACCGGAGCGTCTCCGAGCATGATCACCGGCTTCATGCCGTGGTTCACGAGCTCCAGGTAGATCCCGTCGAGCCGCCCGAGGTCCCCCGTCTTGTTGCTGAGCCCGCCCACCGGCTTGCCCCCCTCGTCCGGCAGCGGCGGCGATGTCGGCGTCGGCTGCATTCCGTTCCAGCTGGCCCCGATCCGCTGGGCGTTGGCGTGCAGCGCAAGCTCGTAGCTCACCTCTCTCTGAGGCGTTGTCGCCCAGGCGTACAGCTGGCTGTTGAAGCCGAAGAGCTTCCCTCCGGCGGGCGGCAGCGGCACGGGGCTGTTCTCATCCCCGCCGGGGTCGGGAGCAGTGCCGGAGGGAGCGGCGGGCGGCGGACACCCGTTGAGGCCGAGCAGGCCGCAGCCGGCTTGGGCCGAGGTGGTCGGAAGCGAGATCGCCACGACCGCAAGACCAAGCGCGAGTCCCGTGCGGACGAATCTCATGGACCCCTGCCCTCCCAGAATTGCCGCCCCCCCGCCGGAAGGCGCGGGACGCTAACAGAGCAAGCTAGAAGCTGTCCCCCGGCCGGATGAACTGGATCTCCGGCACGATGCAGTTCGGCGACGTACGCAGCAGGTAGCGGATGGCCTCGGCGATGTCCTCCGGCTGGATCATCTCGTCCTTCGGCACCTCGCCCTCGACCCAGTCGGTCATCGCGGTGGCGACGAATGCGGGGCAGAGGGCGGTCACCTGGATTCCCTCCCCGGCGAGCTCCTTGTGCATCCCCTGGCTTAGGCCGACCACGCCGAACTTCGTGGCGCTGTAGGCAGACAGCCAGCCTTCGCCGCGCTTGCCGGCGATCGAGGCGGTGTTGACGATCAGCGCCTTCTTGTGCTCGGCGCCCGCCTCCTTCAGCAGCGGGATCATCTCCCGCGTCATCAGGTAGACGGCGCGCAGGTTCACGTTCAGCTGCATGTCGAGCTTCTTCGTCTCGGTCTCGGCGATCGGGCTGCCGATGCCGACACCGGCGTTGTTCATCAGGACGTCGAGGCGGCCCCAGCGGTCCTTGTGGGCCTGGGCCAGGCTCTGGATGTCCTCTTCCTTGGCCATGTTGGCCGGCACCGCCTCCAGGTCGATGCCCTCGCCGCGCAGCTCCTCGGCGGCCGCCTCGAGCTTGTCGGGACGGCGCGCCGACAGGGTGATGCCGTAGCCGTCCTCGCCGAGCGCCCGGGCGACCGCCAGCCCGATGCCGCTCGACCCGCCTGTCACCAACGCCGCGCGCTCCGCCAATGGACCTCCTCGTGAGTCCTGGAAATGGGCGCGGCAAGGCTATTTGAACCCCGCGTTAAGCATCCCCTCGGCCGGCGCCGGCCACTGATGGCTGCCCTAGCCTTACTGGCGCGTGAGGAAGCACCGGACCTGGATCGCCGCGGCGCTCGCGGCTGCGGCGTTGCTGGGCGGCTGCGGCGGCGGCTCGAGCGGGAACAACGGCGGGGGAGGCAGCAGCACGGCGCCCCCGGTGGCGAAGCCCGAGGACTTCCCCAAGGCGGCGGGCCAGACGATCGCGAGCCTGAGCAAGAAGTACGGCTCCGGCGGACCGGTCCTCGCACCCTCGGTCTCGCAGCTCGGGCCGGGCAAGAACCGCTTCGGCTTCGGCCTCTTCGACCGCGCACGGAACCAGATCACGAGCGTGCCCGTGGCCCTATACGTGGCCAAGGTGGGCGGCGGGCCGGTCAGCGGCCCGTTTCTATCTCACTACGAGTCGCTGAAGGTGGACGCACCGTTCCAGAGCCGAACGGTGCAGTCCGATCCGAACGCCGCCAAGTCTGTCTACGTCGCCGACCTGCACTTCAACAAGCCGGGCGACTACGAGCTGCTGGGCTTGGCGCGCTACGACGACCGGCTGGTGGCCGCGTCGACAGCCGGCGGTGGCGTGCGCGTGGCCAGCAAGGGCGCGGTGCCGAACGTGGGTGAGAAGGCGCCTCGGATCCACACGCCGACGAAGTCGAGCGTGGGGGGCGACGTGAAGAAGATCGACACACGGGACCCGCCCGACGACATGCACGACGTCGACTTCGCCAGCGTGCTGGGCAAGAAGCCCGTGATCCTGATCTTCGCCACGCCGCTCCTATGCCAGAGCCGCGTCTGCGGCCCAGTGGTCGACATCGCCGAGCAGGTCAAGGCGAAGCGCGGCAAGGACGCCGTCTTCATCCACCAGGAGATCTACACGGACAACCAGGTCGAGAAGGGCTACCGCCCGCAGGTGCTGGACTACCACCTGCCGACGGAGCCCTGGCTGTTCGCGATCGATCGCCACGGCGTCATCCGTGCGCGGATCGAGGGCGCATTCAGCGTCAACGAGCTGAACCAGGCGGTCGACGCCGCCACGAAGCGCTAGCCGGCCGCGGTGATGACCCGGTCGCGTCCGGCGCGCTTGGCCTCGTAGAGGGCCGCGTCGGCCCGGCCGACCAGGGTCTCGGGCGACTCGGAGCCGTCCCAGTAGGCGACTCCCGCCGAGCAGGTCTGGTCCTCGGGCGTGGATGCCCGCAGCCGCTCGAGGATCGTGAGCGCCTCGTGCGGCGGGCAGTCGGGTAGCAGCAGGGCGAACTCCTCGCCGCCGTAGCGGGCGATGAAGTCGGTCACCCGAATCCCCATCCGCCAGGCGATGGCCGCGTCGCGGAGCAGCGCGTCGCCGGCCTGGTGGCCGTGCTCGTCGTTGAAGCGCTTGAAGTGGTCGAGGTCGATCAGCACGACGCACAGCTTGTGGCCGCGGCGGGCCGCCCGCGCGAGCTCGCGGCGCAGCTCCTCGTCCCAGGCGCGACGGTT
The DNA here is from genome assembly GCA_045805365.1 of Thermoleophilaceae bacterium. Taxonomy (GTDB): domain Bacteria; phylum Actinomycetota; class Thermoleophilia; order Solirubrobacterales; family Thermoleophilaceae; genus DASXBA01. Next base: position 777 of record JBJMLJ010000215.1, on the reverse strand, counting down.
GGCCATGCCGGTGAGCTCGTCGGTGCGAGCGATCGCCTCTACCCGGGAAAGGAGCTCCTCGAGCTCGCTCGCCATCCGCTTGCGCTCGCTGATGTCGCGGACGATGCAGGTGTAGAGAGCGCCGTCGTCGCTCCGCCAGGTCACCAGGGAGAGCTCGAGGGGAAACTCGAGGCCGTCCTTGCGCTTGCCGACGAGCTCGATGGTCCGGCCGGCATTGGTGGCGTCCTCGCTCGAGAAGAGCCGGTCGAGCTCGAGCCGGTAGGGCTCGTGGCAGTGCGGCGCGAGCACGGTCTGGAACGGCTGGCCGAGGACCTCTTCCGCGCTGAAGCCGAACGTGCGCTCGGCGGCCGGATTGAACTGCGTGATCCGGCCGCTCGCGTCCGCCGCCACAACGGCGTTGACGCTCATGACGATTGCGTCCTTCCCCTGGCCGAGTCCATCCCGCGCGGAGAAACCTAGCTGACCGTGGAGACGCGCGGGTCGCTTGACCGGATCATTTTCGCTGCGCGCTCAGCGATCATGGTGGTCGGTGCATGGGTGTGGCCGCGGTTGAGGTGTGGCATCACGGACGCGTCCACGACCCTCAGCGCCTCGATCCCCTTGACCCGCAGATCCGAGTCGACCACCTGCCCCATGGCGCAGGTGCCGGCAGGGTGGTAGATCGTGTGCATGTTCGCCCGGACCCAGGCCTCGATGTCCTCGTCGCTGGTCGCGTTCTCGCCGGGGGCGCGCTCGCCGGCGAACCAGGGCTCGAGGGCGCTCGCCCGGGCGAGCTGC
>JBJMLJ010000214.1:0-15319 GCA_045805365.1 Thermoleophilaceae bacterium | reverse complement strand
GGTCTCGGATCGGCCCCACCCGCGCGAGATGGACATGCTGCTGTCGACGGGGGAGCGCGTCTCGTGCGCGCTCGCCGCGATGGTGATCAACGACCTCGGTCACGAGGCGATCTCCCTGACCGGCTCGCAGGCCGGGATCGTGACCGACACCTCGCACACGAAGGCCAAGATCGTGGAGGTCAAGGCCGACCGGATCCGGCAGGGCCTCGACGACGGCAAGATCGTCCTGGTGGCCGGCTTCCAGGGAGTGTCCACGTCTGCCGACGTGACCACCCTCGGCCGCGGCGGCTCGGACACGACGGCGGTGGCGCTCGCCGCCGCCCTCGGGGCCGACATCTGCGAGATCTACACGGACGTGGCCGGCGTCTTCAGCGCCGACCCGCGCATCGTGCAGAACGCCCGCAAGCTGTCCGTCGTCTCGTTCGAGGAGATGCTCGAGATGTCGGCGTCCGGCGCCGGCGTGCTCCAGCTCCGCTCGGTGGAGTACGCCCGCAACTACGGCATCCCGATCCACTGCCGATCGAGCTTCGATCCGGGACCCGGTACCTTCGTCGTCGACGAGGAGCAGACGATGGAACGACCGCTCGTGACCGCCGTGACCCATTCCACCGCCGAGGCGCGCGTGACGCTGACCGGGCTGCCCGACCGCCCGGGCGTGGCCGCGGCTGTGCTCGGCGCGCTCGCCGACGCGAACGTCAACGTGGACATGATCATCCAGAACGAGCCGGTCTCGGAGGACCACAGCGCCGACATGTCGGTGACCGTTCCCCGTGACGACCTCGCCGCAGCCCAGGCGGCGCTCGCGCCGCTCCAGGCGGAGCTCGGCTTCGGCTCGGTCCAGAGCGACGAGCAGATGGGGAAGGTGTCGATCGTCGGAGCCGGAATGAGGAGCCACCCCGGCGTGGCCGCGAAGACGATGAAGGTGCTCGGCGACGCCGGCGTGAACATCGAGATGATCTCCACCTCACCGATTAAGATCTCGTGCGTCATTCGCGAGGAGGACGTGGAGACAGCGGTGCGCGGACTTCACACGGCCTTTGAGCTCGGGGCCGACGCCGTCAAGCCCGAGGACGTGGCCGGCGATCACCGGCCCGTCGTTCAGCCGGAGAGTTACGGGCGGCAGGACGAAGCCCATCTCTGACAGGACGCTGGGCTGGACGCCCCGTGGAGATGACGATATGAGGGTCGCGGTCGTCGGGGCGATGGGAGAGTCGGCTCGACCCTCCGCGGCGTTACGCGGGAGCCCGGCCTCCCACTCGTCGAGTACATCGGGCTCTACGGAGGGTACCGGGAGCCCCGCTTAGGTCCGAACGCTACGCTTTGTCTAACTCCCGAGTAAGTTTCTCCGCTTCCTCGATGGGTACCGGCCGTCTTCTGCTGGGTCCCCTCAGACGCCTAACCATGCGGAAGAACCGACTTCTCCGTTTCGCTGCACGTAGGGCCGGCTTGGCTCGTGAGGTTGGCGTCGGCGGCCCAAGATGACTACGCTGCGCCCGAACCCCGGACTTTAGTCCAGACGAACCGCCTTCACTCGAGCACTGGGAGATGGAGTCGATGAGATCCGCGAGTGGTTTTCCCCGTGCAGGTGTTCAGACAGGAAGCGCAGAACCCCACACCGATATGTCCGAGAGCTACCGCATAGGCATTGTTGGCGCCACTGGCGCGGTCGGGGGCATGCTTCTCCGAGTTCTTGAGGAGAGGTCATTTCCCGTTTCGGACCTGGTCGCGTTCGCCAGCGAAAGGTCAGCGGGTGTTCCGGTTCGGTTTCGTGGCGAGCCTATTGAATGCGTTGAGCTCGATGAAGCCTTAGTAGACGGGTTCGACATCGTCTTTAGTGCAGCTGGCGGGAGCGTCGCGCAGGAATGGGCGCCCCGCTTCGCATCTGCTGGCGCCACCGTTATCGACAAGAGCAGTGCCTTTCGCGACACCGTTCCTCTCGTCGTCGCCGAGGTCAATCCAGAGGCTCTCGAAGGCCACGACGGCGTCATCGCTAGTCCCAACTGCTCGACGATTCAGTTGGTACTGGTGCTCAAGCCAATTCTCGACGTTGCAGGCATCGAGCGGCTCGTGATTTCCACCTACCAGTCCGTCTCTGGGACTGGAGTGCATGCGGTGGAGGAGCTGCAGACGCAGTCGTACGCGGAGCTCGATTCGAAGGCGCCTCCACCGCCCAGCGCATATCCACACCGGATCGCATTCAACGTCATTCCGCAGGTCGAGAGTTTTGGCGACGGTGACGACTACACGACTGAGGAACGCAAGATGATGAACGAAACCCGTCGCATCCTTGGTGCCGAGGACATTGGCATCTCAGCGACTTGCGCACGAGTGCCTGTCTTCATCGGCCATTCTGAGTCTGTGAACGTGCAGACGCGTGATGCTCTATCGCCAGAGCATTGCCGAGCGCTGCTCGCAGCGGCTCCCGGCATCAATGTTGTGGACGATCCACCACATGCGGGATATCCGCTCGCTCTCGATGCGGCGGGGATTGACGACGTTCTGGTGGGCCGAATCCGACATGATGCTTCCCACGAGAGGTGTCTCAATATGTGGATCGTAGGCGACAATCTGCGAAAGGGCGCTGCGACCAATGCAGTTCAGCTGGCAGAGGAACTAGTGACGCGCCACCTCCTGCCGTCAGCCCAGGCCGCCTAACCGGCCTCTAGGCCGTCGCTCCGTCCGGGCCCTCGACGACGACGGGCTCCGGCCGCCCGAGCCGCGCCAGGTCGCGCCGCGAGGAGATGCCGAGCTTGCGGTAGATGTTGCGCGCGTGCGTACGCACGGTCTCGACGCCGATCGAGAGCGTGTGCGCGATCTGGGCGTTGGTGGCGCCCTCCTGGAGCAGCTCGAGCACGTCGGCCTCGCGCGGGGTCAGCAGGTCGGAGCCCTCGAGGTTGAGGCTGTCGACGCCGCCGCCCGACGCCGCCGACCGGGGCAGCACGTGCATCCCTCGCGACGCGAGGTGGATGGCGTTGATGATGTCCCGGGCCTCTGTCTCCTTCGAGAGGCAGGCGGTGGCGCCGAACGAGAGCATCTGGTTGCACTCCGCCGCGGTCGGGCGGTTGGCCAGCACCACTATGCGCGTCTCCGGATAGGCCTGGTGCAGCTGGAAGACCTGCGCCGGGCTCTTCAGCGTGCCGAAGTTGACGAGCACCACCGAGGGCTCTTGGCGCTCGATCTCGCCCTCGATCTCGCTCACCGGGACGTCGGTTAGGACGAGCTCGAGGTTGGGGTCCTCGGAGATCAGCTGCTTGAGCCCGACCGCCACGAGGTCCTCGAACTTCGCCGCCACCACCTTTACGCGCGAGTTGTTGTTCGACGCCATCGGGGGAGAGTGTACGACGAAACGGGGGAGAACGGGTGAAGGCGGGCTCCCCCTTCCATCACCCGCGTTCTTCCTCCCAAGATCCCACCTGGCAGGGGAAGAAAAAGGCCTGCTCGTATCGCATCATTTCCGAACCTTCGGTAGGGAAGTCCGGAGGGGGAAGGTAGGGGACAGGAAAGTCTTCGAAATCTTCCTAGGGCGGACTGGGGTACGCCTAGCTTCAACGAGAGCCGACCAGCCACAGGTCGGTTTTCTCGTTTCTGGGGCCGTTTCTAGCCCGCGGCCTCGCGGACGCGCGGCGCGATCTCCTCGCCCACCCTGCGCACGCTCTCGACCGGGTCGCCGTCTCCGAGCGAGACGATCAGCGTCTCGAAGCGCTCCTCGGTTACGAGGCGGACGAGCCGGTCGGGGTCGTCGCCCGGGACGTTGATGAGCCGGCGGACGTTGGCTGGATCGCGGCCCGCCTTCCTCGCCGCCTCGTCGATCGCCTCGTGGCGCTCGGCGATCGTGTCCTCGTCCAGGTTGCCGAGGCTCGGGAGCCAGCCGTCCGCGAGCCGGCCGGTCAGGCGAAGCATGCGCGGCCCGTAGGCGCCGAGCCAGATCCCGATCGGGTGCGCCGGCGCGGGCCCGGGCTTGACCCCACGCAGCTCGTAGTGGTCGCCCTCGTAGGAGACCTCCTCGCCCTGGGCGGACCACCACGCCCGCAGCAGCTCGATCGCCTCCGCGAGGGCGTCGACCGACTCACCGGGCTCGCGCGTCGGCCCGCCCATCGCCGCGATGTTCTCCCAGAAGGCGCCGGCTCCGAGCCCGAGCTCGAAGCGGCCGCCGCTCAGGAGGTCGATCGAGGCGGCGGCCTTGGCGATCATCGCCGGCGGCCGCAGCGGCAGGTTGGCCACGTCCGGCGCCAGGCGGATGCGGCTCGTGCGGGCGGCGAGGTAGGCGAGGAGCGAGAAAGTGTCGAAGAAGCGGCGCTGGTAGGGGTGGTCCTGGATTGCAACGAGGTCGAGCCCCACCTCCTCCGCGGCCAGCGCCTGCTCTACCGTGCGCTCGGGGTCGCGGGCGTCCGGTATGACGAATACTCCGACCTCGGCCATACCGCGATGCTATTGCCATGTACCAGCACCTGAGGATCGAGGAGCGGGGCGACGTCGCGCTCGTGCGGATCGACCGGCCGCCTGCCAACGCGATGGACCTCGCGCTGCTCGACGAGGGGACGCGGGTGCTCGACGAGCTCGCCAAGGCCGAGCCCGGGGCGGTGGTGATCACCGGCCGCGAGGGCTTCTTCTCGGCCGGAGTGGACCTGAAGCTCGCGCCGACCCTCGACGCCGACGGCCAGCGGGCGATGGTCGAGGGGATAAACCGCACCTTCGGCGGCTGGTACGGCTTCCCACGGCCGGTGGTCTGCGCGGTCAACGGCCACGCCATCGCCGGCGGCCTGATCCTCGCCCTCTGCGGCGACTACCGGGTAGGCGCCGGCCACGGCAAGCTCGGCGTCACCGAGCTGCGAGCGGGAATCGGCTACCCGGCGGTCGCGATCCTCGTCGTCAAGCAGGAGCTGACGCCGCACGTGGCCCGGCGGCTGGTCCTGGGCGCCGGCCTGATCGAGCCCGGGCAGGGCCTCGAGTGGGGCCTGGTCGACGAGCTTCAGCCCGACGACCGGCTGCTCGACCGCGCGCTCGAGGTGGCGACCGAGCTGGCATCCCTCCCCCGCGACACGTACGGAGTCGTCAAGCGCCAGCTGCGCGGCGAAGCGCTCGACAAGATCGGCCGCATCCTGGGGGGCGAGGAGGAGGACCCGCTGGCGGCCCGCTGGGTGGGCGCCGAGGGGGCCGACGCCGCGGCCGCGATCCTGGACCGCTAGGCGGCGGCCGCCGTCGCCGCCAGCTTCTGCTGGACCGGCTTCGTGGACACGACGTGCTTGTTCATCCCGAGCTCCTTGGGCTCGAGGCCGAGCGCGAGGCCCACGACCTGCGGCAGGTGGAGGACCGGGATCCCGAGGTCGCTGCGCTCGACGAACTTCTCGGCGTCCGGCTGCTGCATGTCCAGGTTCAGGTGGCAGAGGGGGCAGGGGGTGACGAGGCAGTCGGCGCCCGCGTCGATCGCGTCGGCCAGGTGCCGGCCCGCCTGGCGCAGCGAGGTCGTCCGGTTCATCGTGATCAGCGGGAAGCCGCAGCACTTCCGCGCGCCCGCGTAGTCCACCGGCTCGGCGCCGAGCGCCTGGATCAGCTGGTCGAGGTACTGGTCGCGCTCGGGATGGTCGGCGAAGCCGAGCCGCTTCGAGGGCCGCACGATGTAGCAGCCGTAGAAGGGGGCGATCCGCAGGCCCTCGAGCGGGCGCACCACGCGCTCCTTCAGGGCATCGAGGCCGATCTCCTCGACGAGCAGCCAGAGAAAGTTCTTGTTCCACCAGTCGCCGTCGCGCTCGTAGGAGAGCTGCTCCGCGGCGAGGTTCGAGTTGATGTGCTTGCGGTAGCCGCCGTCGGCGTCGAGGCGCTCCTGGCACTCGGACTGCGCGCCCTGGCAGGTGGAGCAGATGTTCATCATGCCCGCGGCTCCATCGACCCGCTGGGCCATCGCGAACGTCCGGGCGTTCAGCGTGTCCACGAGCTCCTGGTTGTGCTCGGCGATGACCCCGGCGCCGCAGCAGTTGGCGCGGTCGAGCTCGACGAGCTCGATGTCGAGCTTGGGAGCCACCGCGGCCATCGAGCCATGCAGCTCGGGGGTGAAGCCGCGCGAGACGCAGCCCGGCCAGTAGGCGATCTTCACGATTCCTGGCCTCCTTCGGCCATGAGGCCCTCCTCCTCGCCGCCTTCCTCGCCGACGATGTAGAGGTTGAGCTCGAGGCGCTCGTCCTTCGACTCGATCTCCTTGAAGATGCGCCTCACCTGCTTCTGGTCCGGGAGCTTGGGGTGGGTCAGCGCCTTGCGCGGCGATACCTTGCCCGACTTCAGCCCGCGTACCGCGGTGGGCAGCGTCGGCACCAGCTGCTTGGCGCCCGATGGCGAGAGCTGGCCCTTGACCAGCGACCCGTCGCCGAACGAGCGCGGCAGCAGCTGCGCCTCGAACAGGGTCCCGTACTTCTCGACGAGTCCGGTGAACGCCTGCTCGTGGCCGTAGCCGTTGTTGCGGTCCTTGATCTCGTAGTCGGCCGTGGCGCGCCGGCGCAGCCGCATGATCTGCGACATCGGCGCCACGTCCTTGGGGCACACCTCGATGCAGGCGAAGCAGTGGGTGCAGTCGTAGATCCCGTGCGGGTCCTCGGCCAGGTCACGTAGGCGCTCCTCCGTGGCGCCGTCGCGCGGGTCGCCCACGAAGCGGTAGGCCTTCGCCAGCGCGGCCGGGCCGACGAAGTCGGGGTCCACCTCCATCGACAGGCACGCCGACACGCAGACCCCGCAGTGGATGCAGGCCATCGACTGGGTCACGTCGATCATCGCCTCCGCCGGCACGATGTACTCGCGCTCCGGCGGCGGGCCCTCCGGGAGGAGCCAGGGGACGACCCGCTGGACCTTCTTCCAGTGGACCGCGTCCATGTCCACGATGAGGTCCTTGAGCACGGGCATGTTGCCCATCGGCTCGACCACCACCGCGCCGCCGTTCTTCGAGGCCACCTCGGCGGCGGCGTCTCCGATCCGCGTGTTGCAGGCCAGGCGGGACCTGCCGTTGATCTTCACCCCGCACGAGCCGCAGATCGCCGCCCGGCACGAGCAGCGGATGCCGATCGAGGCGTCCTCGCGGTCCTTGGCCTGGAGGATGCCGTCGAGAACCGAGCGCTCGGGATCGAGCTCCACGCCGAAGTCCTCCCAGTAGGCGGCCTGGCCGCCCTCCGGGTTGAAGCGCCTGATCTTGAGCGTGTAGTCGGCCATCAGTACTTCCGTTCCTCCGGCTCCCACTGCGTGAGCGTCACCTCGGAGTACGAGATCTCCGGCTCGGCCCCGTTCTGCGAGATATTGATGTGCTTCAGCCAGTCGTCGTCGTTGCGTTCGGGGAAGTCAGTTCGGTACTGGGCGCCGCGGGACTCCTTGCGCTCGATCGCGGAGACCACGATCGCCTCCGCGTTCTCGATCATGAACTGGAGCTCCAGGGCGCCGAGCACGTCCTGGTTGAAGACCGAGCCCTTGTCGTCCACGGCGACCTTGGCCGCCTCCTCCTTCAGCCGGCGGACCGTCTCCAGCGCGGTGCGCAGGCCGTCCTCGTCGCGGAACACGGCGCAGTACTTGTCCATGGTCGCGCCGAGCTCGGCCTTGAGCTCGGAGACGCGGCGGCCCGTGCCCTCGCGGTTCACGAGGTCGGCGATCATCCGCTCCTCGTCCTCGAGGGCGGCCTTCGAGGGATCGGGCATCCCGAGGCTCTTGCCGGCATGCGCCGCGTGCTGGCCGGCCCGGCGGCCGAAGACGAGCGTGTCGAGCAGGGAGTTGGCGCCGAGGCGGTTGCCGCCGTGGACGGAGACGCAGGCGCACTCGCCGGCCGCGTAGAGGCCGGGAATCGAGGTCTGCCCGTTGGTGTCGGTCTTGACGCCGCCCATGACGTAGTGGTTACCCGGCTTGATGTGGATCGGCTCCTTGGTGATGTCGACGCCGGCGAAGTCGCGGCCGACGTTGACGATCTCCCGCAGCGCCTCGTGGATGCGCTTGCGGGGGACGACCGTGATGTCGAGCGCCACCGTGCCGTCGTCGAAGCCGCGGCCCTCGTTGATCTCCGTCTGCTCGGCCCTCGAGACCACGTCGCGCGAGGCCAGCTCCATCTTGTTGGGCGCGTACTTCTCCATGAAGCGCTCGCCCTCCGCGTTGTAGAGGTGGGCGCCCTCGCCGCGGGCGCCCTCGGTGATCAGGAGGCCGAGGCCGGCGAGGGTGGTCGGGTGGTACTGGACCATCTCCATGTCCATCAGCGGGGCCCCGACCCGATACGCCATGGCGATCCCGTCGCCCGTGCAGATCAGCGCGTTGGTGGTCGGGTCGTAGACCTGTCCGTTGCCGCCGGTGGCGAGGATCACGGCCTTGGCGGTGAACAGCTCCAGCGAGCCGTCGCGGATGTTGCGGGTCACGGCGCCGGCGATGCGCCCCTCGTCGTCCTGCACGAGCGCGGTGGTGAACCACTCCTCGTAGCGGTAGACCTCGTCGTGGCGCATCAGCTGCTCGTAGAGCACGTGGAGGATCGCCTGTCCGGTGATGTCGGCCACGTAGTAGGTGCGGGCGGCCGAGGCGCCGCCGAAGGCCCGCTTGCCCAGGTGGCCGGTCCCGTCGCGGTGGAAGGTGACGCCGAGGTGCTCGAGCGTGAGCAGCTCGTCCGGCGCCTCCTTGCACATGATCTCGATCGCGTCCTGGTCGCCGAGGTAGTCGGACCCCTTGACCGTGTCGTACGCGTGCGACTCCCAGGAGTCCTCGGCGTCGAGCGCCGCGTTGATCCCGCCCTGGGCCGCATTCGAGTGGGAGCGGACCGGATGGACCTTGGAGAGGATGCCGACCGAACCGCCCTCCTCCGCCGCGGCGAGGGCCGCGCGCTGCCCGGCGAGACCGGCTCCTATGACGAGGACATCATGTTGGGGCATTCAGTGACGCGGTGCTCGCCCGATCGACGATCGGGCTGCGCTCCTATCAGGGGAGGAGTGCTCTCGATCCTATAGGAGCACCCGCGCGCCCCCTTAGGCGGGGGTGGGGCGCTCCAGCGCGCGGCGGACCTCGTCGATCGTGACGATTCCGCGCAGAATTCCGTCGGCGTCGACCGCCATAACGGCCCCCAGCCGCTGGAGGGAGTCGCGCCCGAGCAGGGCCTCCAGCGGCTGCTCGAGACCGGCCGCGAGACCGCCCGAATCGTCGCGCGCCATGACCGAGGAGACCGTGCGGCCGGGGCGAACCGCCTCGGGGATGGTCTCGATCGAGTGCGCCGTGACGAGCCCGACGAAGCGGCCGTACGAGTCGACCACCGGGAACCAGGGCCAGCGGTAGCGCAGGAAGTACTCGTCGAGGGCGCGGTCGAGCGTCACGTCCTGGGGGACGGACACCGGCTCCCGGTCCATCACGTCCTCGACCCTCACCCCCTCGATGCGGCTGGTTATCACCGTCTGGAGCTCGGCCGAGCGCGCCGCCTTGGAGAGGAAGAAGCCGATGAAGACGAGCCAGATGCCGCCTATGACGTCGCCCGTGATGAACCAGAACGCGCCGACGCCGATCATCACGACGGCCGCGCCGCGGCCGAGCCGGGCGGCGAAGCGGGTCGCGCGCGTGCGGTCGCTGGTGCGCCACCAGGCGATCGAGCGCGCGATCCGGCCGCCGTCGAGCGGGAAGCCCGGGATCAGGTTGAAGATCAGCACCAGGGTGTTGATTCCCGCCAGGTAGCCGAGCACCGCCACCCCGCCGCCGAAGTCGCCGATCCTGTAGCGCGCCGCGTGCGCGGCCTGATCGGGGCTCGAAAACAGCACGGCGAGGCCGTAACAGAGCGCCGCGATCGCCAGGGTCACCAGCGGCCCGGCGACGGCCACCCGGAACTCGACTCCGGGGGAGTCGGTGTCGCGCTCGAGCTTGGCCACACCGCCGAACATCCAAAGGTCGATCCCGGAGATCCCGATGCCGTTGCGGATCGCAACGACCGCGTGGCCGAGCTCGTGCAGGAGGATCGACAGGAAGAAGAGCAGGGCGCTCACGACCGCGAGCCCGAACGCCTTGGTGTCCTGCCCCGGGAACAGGTCCCTGTAGTAGCCCGACAGCGACCAGATGATCAGGAACAGCACGAAAAACCAGCTTGGGTCCACGCCGATTCGGATTCCGAAGACGCGGACAAGCTGGATCGAGCGACCGCTCATCACGGTGTAAGAGATGGTGACAGGCGGCGCGAGCTCGCCCTAGCCGCGGCGCGCGGTTGCGACGACGTAGCGGCTGGTCACGCGGAAGCCAACGGGATCCTCGTTTCCGGCCTCGAGGATGGCGAGCACGCGCTCCCGCAGCGGCTCGACCTCTCCGCGCGGCTCGAGCACGGCGCGTCCCGCGACCCAGAGCGGATGGTCGCTCCACTCGCCGTCGAGGAAGTCGCTCGGCGAAGCCGCCGCGAAGGCGTGGCTCTCCTCCTCGGTGGCGACCTCGAAGCCGTGGGGCCCGAGCAGCCCGGCGAGCGCCTCGCCGTCGTGCCACGCGAAGGGCCGCGGCGCCGCAGGCAGCTCGAGGGCCGCTGCGATCGCCTCGCGCGAGGCTCGCGCCATCCGCGAGATCGCGCCGTCCGGAATCCAGGCGCTGAGGACCATTCGCCCTTCCGGGGCGGTCACGCGCGCCATCTCCGCCGCGGCCACCGCGGCGTCCGGGGCGAAGATCACGCCGAAGACGGAGAGCACGAGGTCGGCCTCCCCGTAATCGAGGGGGATGGCCGCGGCGTCGCCCTCCACGAAGGTGGCGTCGAGGCCGCCGGCGCTGGCCTTCTCGCGGGCGACCGCCAGCAGCCGAGAGGCCGGATCGACTCCGGTCGCGCGGGCGCCGCGCTCCGCGGCGAGAAGCGCCGCGTTGCCGGTGCCGCAGCCCACGTCGACGACCCGCTCGCCCGCGCTCGGCGCCGCGCTGTCCACGACCACCCGGGCCGCGGGGAGCAGCTGCTCAGCGGTCCGCTCGTAGCTGCCGATGCTCCAGTCGATCGAGTTCACGTTGGGGGGTTCAACAGATTGGGATGCACTATGTCGCCTTTTCTGTTGAACCCTGTCCGTCCGTCCGTCCGGGCGGCTTGCCCGGCGGGGGTCAGTAGTTCACGACCTCGACCCGGTCGAGGATCCGCGTCTCCACGTTCTCCGGGCCGCCGAAGCCGATGCGCTCCCCAACCCTCGCCCAGAGGCCCCGCAGCGCTGCAAGCATCCGGTCGGCCTGCTCGCGGGTCGGGAAGTCCAGCTCGATGACCACCGAGTTCGGATCGTCCGCGGGCCTGAAGATCGCGTGCCGGGCGACTCCGCTCTCCGCGCGGGCCACCGGGTCGTCGTCGAATGCCTTCCTCCAGGCCTCGAAGCTGTTGACGTGGTGTTGGATAACGAGGGTGTGCACGGGGCCCTCCCTTTCAGTACAGTGGAACAGTAATGAATACTTCACGACAGTAGCGAACGATGGCGGAGCCTGTCAAGAACAAGCGGCGCTACGACTCGCCACGACGGCGCGAGCAGGCGGCCGAGACGCGTCGGCGGATCCTCGAGGGGGCCGGAGCGCTCTTCGAAGAGCGCGGCTACGCGGCCACGACCATCGCCGCGATCGCGGAGGAAGCGGGCGTCGCCCTCAAGACCGTCTACGTCGTCTTCGAGACGAAGAGCGGCGTGCTGCGCGCGCTCTGGAACCTTTCGCTCCGGGGCGACGAGGCCGACGCCCCGGTGGCCGAGCGGGCCTGGTACCAGGAGGTGCTCGACGAGCCGGACCCGGGGCGCCAGCTCGACCTCAACGCCCGCAACTCCCGGGTGGTCAAGCTCCGGATCGCGAACGTGATGGAGGTGATCCGCGCCGGGGCAAGCGTCGATCCGGACATCGAGACGCTCTGGGGGCGGATCCAGGAGGAGTTCCACGCGAACCAGCGTGCGATCGTCGAGAAGCTGGCCGAGAAGAAGGCGCTGGCGCGGGGTCTCGACGTCGATCGGGCCGCCGACATCCTCTGGGCTCTCAACCACCCGAGCGTCTGGCAGCTCCTCGTCGTCGAGCGGGGCTGGGCGCCCGAGGAATACGAGCGCTGGTTCGCCGAAACGGCTCGCACACAGCTCCTCCGATAGAACTCTCTGCCGTATGGCTCATCGCGTGACCCTCATCCCCGGCGACGGCACCGGCCCCGAGATCGCCGATGCCACCCGTCGCGTCCTCGAGGCGACCGGGGTGGAGTTCGAGTGGGACGAGCAGCCGGCCGGGATCGACGTGTTCGAGGAGGAGGGCAACCCGCTCCCAGACCGCACCCTCGACTCGATCCGCGAGCGCGGCATCGCGTTGAAGGGCCCCACCACTACTCCGGTCGGCTCGGGACACCGGTCGATCAACGTCGCGCTGCGCAAGGAGTTCGACCTCTACGCCTGCATCCGTCCCTGCAAGGCCTACGAGGGGGTCCGCACCCGCTTCCCCGAGACGGACATCGTGATCGTCCGCGAGAACACCGAGGACCTCTATGCGGGGATCGAGTTCGAGCAGGGGAGCGAGGAGGAGGAGAAGCTCGCGAAGTTCCTGGCCGATGAGCTGGACAGCCCGGTGCGCGACGACTCCGGCATCTCGATCAAGCCGATCTCGGTCTTCGGCTCGAAGCGGATCGTCGAGGCTGCGTTCGACTACGCCAAGGAGTACGGGCGCTCCAAGGTGACCGCCGCGCACAAGGCCAACATCATGAAGCACACCGACGGGCTGTTCCTGGAGGTGGCCCGCAAGGTCGCCGAGGAGCACTCCGACATCGAGTTCGAGGACCGGATCATCGACAACCTCTGCAACCAGCTGGTGTCGAGGCCCGAGGAGTACGACGTGATCGTGCTGCCCAACCTCTACGGCGACATCGTCTCCGACCTGGGCGCCGGGATGAGCGGAGGGCTCGGGCTGGCGCCCGGAGCCAACATCGGCTCGGAGGGAGCGACCTTCGAGGCGACCCACGGCTCGGCGCCCAAGTACAAGGGCCAGAACAAGGTCAACCCCACGGCGCTGATGCTCTCGGGCGTCCTCATGCTGCGCCACCTCGACGAGGACGAGGCGGCCGACCGCCTCGAGGGCGCCATCGCCGAGCTGATCCGCCAGGGCGACAAGGTCACCTACGACCTCAAGCCTTCACGTGACGATCCGAGCGCCGTGGGTACAAGCGAATTCGCCGACGCTGTCATAGAGGAGATGAATTCATGACCCCCGTAAACGTCACAGTCACCGGCGCCGCCGGGCAGATCGGCTACGCGATCCTGTTCCGGATCGCGAGCGGCCAGATGCTCGGCGACGACAGCGACATCCACCTCAGCCTGCTCGAGATCCCCGACGCGGTCCAGGCCGCGGAGGGCGTTGCCATGGAGCTCGACGACTGCGCCTTCCCGCTGCTCGAGGGCATCGACATCCACGACGACCCGAACGAGGCCTTCGACGGGGTCAACGTGGCGCTGCTGGTGGGGGCCCGGCCGCGCTCGAAGGGGATGGAGCGCAGCGACCTGCTCGAGGCGAACGGCGGCATCTTCGGTCCCCAGGGCCAGGCGATCAACGACCACGCGGCCGACGACGTCCGGGTGCTGGTGGTCGGCAACCCGGCCAACACGAACTGCCTGATCGCGATGAGCAACGCGCCCGACGTGCCGCGGGAGCGGTTCACGGCGATGACCCGGCTCGACCACAACCGCGCCAAGACCCAGCTCGCGCGGAAGGCCGGGGCCACCGTCCGCGACGTCAGGAACCTCGCGGTCTGGGGCAACCACTCGCCGACGATGTACCCCGACGTCTTCAACGCCAAGGTCGGCGGCCAGAGCGCCTGGGACGCCGTCGGCCAGGACCAGGACTGGCTCGAGAACGACTTCATCCCGACGGTCGGCAAGCGCGGCGCCGCGATCATCGACGCGCGCGGCTCGTCCAGCGCCGCCTCCGCGGCCAACGCCGCCATCGACCACGTCCACGACTGGTTCCACGGCAGCGGCGACGAGGGCGACTGGGTGTCGATGGCCGTGCCCTCGACTGGCGAGTACGGGGTGGAGGAGGGGATCATCTCCTCGTTCCCCTGCACCTGCTCGGCCGGCGACTACGAGATCGTCGAGGGCCTCGAGCTGAACGACTTCTCGCAGCAGCGGCTGGACGCGACCGTCGATGAGCTCAAATCCGAGCGGGACACCGTCAAGCAGCTCGAGCTCGTTTGAAGGATCTAGGAGCTGGGCCCTAGGAGCCAGGGGCTAGGGACTCCCCGGCCAGCACCCGCTCGAAGCCGAGCCACATCAGGTTCATGATCACGCCCACCACCCGGTCGGGCGGGACCTCGCGGTGCTCCTGCCACCAGAGCGCGACGCCGGCGACGGCCGAGCGGAAGAGCTCGGTGGCGATCGCGACCTCGGGGGCGCCCTGGGCGATCGCCTCGCGGGCGGTCAGCGGGCTGAGCGCCTCGAGCCCGCGGGCGCGGATCTCCCGGTGGAAGTCCGCCAGCTCGGGGGGCGCGTCGCGGAAGACCATCAGCCACGCGGGGTGCGCCTCGATGTACTCGAACCAGGCCTCGAGCGCGCGGCGGATCCGCCTCTGCGGGGGCTCCTCGCCCGCCAGCTGCACGCGCCAGAGCTCGAGCAGGTCGCCCTGGTGGCGCTCGAGCAGGCGCTTGTAGAGGTCCTGCTTCGACTCGAAGTGGTCGTAGACCACCGGGGCGGACACACCCGAGCGCCGGGCGATCTCGTCGATCGAGGCGGCGTGGTAGCCGCGCTCCGCGAAGACCTCGCTGGCGGCCTGCTCGATCAGCTCGCGGCGGGCCTCGGCCGATAGTCGCTGCCTCGTTGACAACCTAACGCTCCCTAGGTAACGTACCTAACGTTCACTAGGTTAACCTGGCGGGAGGTTGGAATGACACGGCAGCGAGATCTGGCGCTCGGCGCGGTCGCCTTCCTCGCGGCGAACCTGCTCCACGGCCTCGACCACCTGCGTCAAGGGCTCGGCGGGCTGACTTCCGAGGTCCTCGCGGGCGGCTCCGTCCTAACGGTCGCGGCGGTCGTCACGCTGGTGCTCGTGCTGCGGGGCAGTCCCCGGGCGCCCCTGGCCGCGGCGGTCGTGGGGCTCTGGAGCGCGTTGGGCGTGGCCGCGAGCCACCTCGCTCCCCACTGGAGCGCCTTCAGCGATCCCTATCCGGACCTCGACGTCGACGCGCTCTCGTGGGTCGTCATGCTCGCGGAGATCGCCGCGGCGCTGACGCTCGGGGTCCTCGGCCTGCGCGAGCTGCGCGCGCGAGCGATGCCGGGACGATGGCTGAGCGGTTCGACGTCGTAGTCGTAGGCGCGCGCTGCGCGGGAGCGCCGCTGGCCGCGCTGTTGGCGCGCCAGGGCGTTCGCGTGGCCCTGCTGGACCAGGCCAGCTT
>JBJMLJ010000213.1:0-6249 GCA_045805365.1 Thermoleophilaceae bacterium | reverse complement strand
TCCTCCTGGTAGAGGGCGACCGCCGCCGCCCGCCGCTGCTCCGAGCGGCGCATCGCTACGCGCGCGAGACGTACGCGCCCGAGCGGGTGTCCACTCGGACGCGGTCGCCAACGTCGACGAACAGCGGCACCCTGACCGTGACCCCGGACTCGAGGGTGGCCGGCTTGTCCCCTCCCCCAGAGGCCGTGTCGCCCTTCACGCCCGGCTGCGTGTCGGACACGGTGAGCTCGACAGCACTCGGCACCTGGACGTCCGCGGGCTTCTCGTCCACGTAGAGGATTTCGACCTCCTCGTTGGGGACGACCCAGCGCAACGACTCCTCGACCGAGCTCTCCGGAAGCGTCATCTGCTCGTAGCTCTCGACGTCCATGAAGTGGGCGTCCGAGCCGTCCGAGTAGAGAAACTGCATCCGCCGCGTCTCGGTGCGAATGGGCCGGAACTTCTCGCCGGCCCGGAAGGTCTTGTCGAGCACGGCGCCGTCCTCGGCGCGCCGCAGCTTGGTCCGGACGAAGGCGCCGCCCTTGCCCGGCTTGACGTGCTGGAACTCGAGGATCTTGAAGACGGTCCCGTCGACCTCGATATGGGTCCCGTTCTTGAACTGATTTGTGCTGATCACTGCGGGAAGGCTAGCCTGGGCCAGGCAGCCCCGTCCCTAGGAGAAGACATGCCCAAGTTCCTCATCACCGCCTCGTACACGCAGGAGGGCGCCAAGGGAGTCCAGACGAAGGGGGGCAGCGCCCGGAGAGAGGCGGTCAAGGAGGCCGTTGAGGGGGTGGGCGGCACCCTGGAGAGCTTCTATTTCGGCTTCGGCGACGCGGACGCCTACGTGCTCGCCGACATGCCGAGCAACGAGGCCGCGGCCGCGGTGGCCATCGCCGTGAACTCCGCCGGCGGGGCGAGCTCGAAGACGACCGTGCTCCTCACCCCCGAGGAGGTCGACTCGGCGGCGGAGCAGTCGGTCGGCTACCGCGCACCAGGTCAGTAGGCAGCCGGCCCTCCTCGGCGAGCTTGTCGAGGTGGGCTCGAAGCGTTAGCGCGGCCGCCGGCCGCAGCAGGGCCGGGGCGTCCGACCACGCCGCGTCGAGTAGCTCGTCCTCGCTCCGCTTGCCGGCATCGAGGGCCGCGAGCAGCCGTCGCTCGCGGTCGAGGCGATGCTCGATGTACTCGTCGAGCTTCGCGCGCGGGTCCCACACATAGGGCCCGTGGCCCGGGCAGACCACGTCGAGGTCGAGCTCCCGGAGCCGTCGCAGCGACTCGAGGTAGGCCGACATCGAGCCCTCGTCGGGCGAGATGAAGACGCTGCCCTCGCCGAGCACCGTGTCGCCGCTGAAGCACGTGCCGTCGAGGAGCAGGCAGACGCTGTCCTTCGAGTGGCCCGGTGTGGCGATCGCGCGGAAGGGGCCGACCTCGTCACCCTCCGAGGGCAGCACGACGGCGGCGCCCAGCTCGCCGGCGCCCTCCGAGTGGTCGATGTGGCTGTGGGTGAGCACGACGCCCTCGATTCCGGCGCCCGCGGCCTCGCGCACCGCGGCGAGGTGCGAATCGTCCGACGGACCCGGGTCCACCACCCAGCGGCCGTCGACCACGTAGCTGTTCGTGCCGTCGAGGGTCAGCGGCGAGGGGTTGCTCGCCCTGACCCGGACGACGCGGTCGGGGTCGGCCTCCGCTGCCACCCCCACAGACTAAGCTCGCGCCGGGGATGAACCAGGATCGAGGCGGCGGCGGTCGAGGTCCAGGGCGGCCGGCCGCGCGACGACATCGCGATCGTGGTCGTGAGGGTCTCCCCGAATGAGCGGCGTGTTTGGAATCCGGGGGACTCGCGGACAATCCCCTGGAAAGGCTGAATGGAGGTCCGGAGCGACACGAGGACAGGGGCGACCCCAAGCCCAGGCCGGCGCTGGGGGGGTCGAATGAGCGAGGAAGCCTCCTTCCGTAGGGCAAAGGACGGCTTCAGCCTCCGCCTGCCGGGCGGCCCCGCGGCGGCGTCGACCGCGCGCCGGGCCCTGGCACACCTGCGCGGTGACCTCGACGAGCCGCTGATGGAGACGGTGCGGCTGCTCGTCACTGAGCTCGTGGCCAACAGCGTCAGGCACGCGAGCGCTCGCTTCGTCTCCGTGAAGGCGGTCGTCACGGGCTCCTCGGTCTGGCTCGAGGTGACCGACGAGGGCCCCGGCTTCGAGGTCGCGGGAGCCCTGCGCAAGGGCGCCCAGAGCGACGAGTCCGGCTGGGGACTGTTCCTCGTCGAGCGGCTCGCCAATCGCTGGGGGGTCCAGCGAGAGGGCGACGCCACCCGGGTCTGGTTCGAGCTGCGCCGCTAGGGGAACACGGCGAGGGTCGCCGTGAAACCGTGCACGAAGTTCCGACCGCCCACCGGGCCGAACTCGCCGGCACAGAAGAACCCGCCGGTGGGGGCGTGTGAGAAGGCCTCGTCGACCGCGCGGGCGTCGTGGTCGGGCGTGCCGAACATCTGCGAGCCGCGGCCGTTGCAGGTGAACAGCAGGGCGCCGGCGGGAGGGCGCCCGAGCGACTCCGCCTGGCGGCCGAGGGCGTCGACGAGGTCCTCGTGGGCGGCGGCCGCGTCGCGGACCTGGAGCCGCACCGTCTGACCAACACGGATCTGAGTCCCCACCGAGAGCGATCCGTTCTCCTCGTCGGCGTCCATGATTCCGCGCACGAGGAAGTCGCCGCTCTCGTAGTCGGGCTTGTTCGCGCCGGCGACGATGCCGATCAGGAGCCCGTGGGCGGCCTTCGCCTGCTCGTCCGGCTCGAGCTCGGCGATGGCCCTCCGCAGCCGCTCGAGCGCCGGCTCCGAGGCGAGCTCCTCGATCACGTTGCCCTCGCCCGCGGTGACCGTCATCTCCGGCCCCACCGGGCGGGCGCCCTGGGACACGCAGGCTCGAATGTCGGCACCGCGCAGAGCGATTCCAACCGCGCCGCCGCTGACCGCCTCGTCGCCGAACAGGAGCGACGCCGAGCCGGGCCCGGCGCTGGCCATCCCGCCGATCACCGGCAGGTCGGGGCGCGCATCGGAGAGCCGCCCTAGGAGCGGCTCCGCCGGGAAGCTGTAGGGATCGGCCAGCAGGATCGCGGCGTCGACGCCGTGGAGGTCCGGCACGCCCGCGACGACGAGCGCCTCGCCGGCGCGGCCGACCTCCACGTGGAAGGGCTGCACTTCGGCGTCGGGGAGCGAGGCGGCCCAGATCGCCACGCCGCCGTCCTCCAGCTCACGGCCGGAGCCGACCACGCCCTGCGCGCCGCAGCCCACGAGCGCGTCCGGGCGGAGCCGGTCGTGCACCGCGGCGAGCCCCTCCTCGACGTGATCCAGATTCGCCTCGCTGGCAAAGACCAGCGCCACCTGACAGGGACCGCCGCCGAGGCCCAGCGCCGCCCGCGACGCAGCCTCGGCGAAGCCGTCTACGCCCTCGTCTCCGGCCGCGATGCCCGCTCCGGCGCGCGCTTGCATACACAGATCTTCCCGCAGGTCGAAAAGCGGCGGTCGGATATTGGCCAACTGTCCCATGGCGACGCGCCCGGACGGCGCGAATATCTGCCCCATGAGAGAGGCGCGACACCCACGTCACTACGTGTTGGTTCCACGCCGGGCCATCGCCGAGGGGAATGGGACCCGCGTGCGCAGGTTCAGCCTTGCGCGCGTCCCCGTGAGCCCCCGGGTCAGCCCTGAGCGCGGCTAGCCGAGCCGGAGCTGCGGATCTGCCGGCGGCTCTTGGCCGAGCAGGGCCTGGAAGCGCTGCGCGGCCGTGGGGGCATCGTCCCCGCGGTTGTTGTTGAAGGCCACGTGCACCTCGGCAGCCTGCTCCGCCATGCCCCGCGCCCGGCCCGCAATCTCCTCCAGCTCGTCGTCCCCGTAGCGCCAGCCGAAGCGCTCGGCCACGGTCTTGCCGGTCAGGTAGCCCTGGGCGTTGCGGCCGTGGGCGCGCAGGTAGGCGACCGAGTCGTCGGTCACGGCGTCGAGCTCCGACGGCATGATCTGGAACTGGTCGGCGCGGGGAGCGTCGACGGAGACGAAGGCCACTCCTCGCTCCGAGAACCAGGCGAGCGTCTCGTCGCGGCGCTTCTCCGCCACCCAGCCACGGTGGCGCAGCTCGATCGCGAGCCTGTGCGGGCGCAGGGCGTCGACCAGGCCGTCGAGCTCGCTCAGCTTCCGCCGGCTCGGTGAGAACGCCGGCGTGAGCTGGGCGAGGAGGACGCCCAGCTTCCCGCCAAGCGGCGCGACCTCCTCGACCAGCCTGTGCGCCAGCGTCTCCTCCAGCTCCGGGGTGAGGACGACCCGGCCGCGCTCGTTCGTCGTGGCCTCGTCGCGCAGGTCGGGTGGCAGCGAGTCGAGCTCGGCCGCGTGTCGCGACAGCGCGCGGTGGACCTTGACGTCGAAGACGAAGTCGTCGGGCGTCTCCTCAGCCCACTTGCGCACGGTGTTGCGGTCGGGGATCGCGTAGAAGCTCGAGTTGAGCTCGACGTAGCGGAACCGCTTCGCGTAGTACGGCAGCCGCTCCCTCGCCGCCAGTCCCTGCGGGTACCACTCCTTCACGAAGCCGGGGTCGGCCCAGCTCGACGTGCCCACGAGGATCTCGCCCATCTCGTCGTTGACGCTACCGTGAGCTCATGGCCCATCCCGTCGAGGCCTGGAAGCTCGAGGGCATCTCGCCCCGCGCCTACCAGCATCCTGCGGACCGCGCGGCAACCGCCGCGCTCGCCCAGATTCCTTACCTCGACCAGGTGGTCCGCAAGCTCGTGGCGCTCGGCTACGAGAGGGCACTGCGGGCGGCCTCGCTCGGGTCCGCGGTCCGCCTCGGCCAGGAGCAGCTGCCCGCCATCTGGGTGTTGCACCGGCAGGTCTTCCACGCGCTCGATATGGAGGAGGTGCCCGACCTCTACCTGACGCAGTTCCCGCTGGCGAACGCCTACACGATCGGGACCGACAAGCCGATCGTCCTCGTCAACTCCGAGCTGGTCCGCCTGCTCGACGACGAGGGCCGCCGCGTGGTGCTCGCGCACGAGGCCGCCCACGTCCACTCGGACCACGTGCTCTACCGGACCGCGCTGCTGATCCTGCTTCGGATCCGGGCCGCCCTGCCGATCCTCGCCGGCCTGCCGCTGCTGGCGATCCGGCTCGCCCTGCTCGAGTGGGCGCGCGCCACCGAGCTCAGCTGCGACCGCGCGGCGGCGCTCGTCACGCGCGACCCGCAGGCCGTCTGCCGAGCGCTGATGGTCATGGCCGCCGGCGAGGAGGCCGAGAGCCTCAACCTCGACGCCTTCGTGAGCCAGGGCGCCGAGTACGAGGAGGGCGGCACCGGGCTCGAGCGCCTGACCAAGCTCCTCCAGGACCTGAACGTCACCCACCCGCTGCCCGTCCGCCGCGTCCGGATGCTGCTCGACTGGGTCCACGAGGGCGACTACGACCGCATGGTCCGCGGCGACTACCTCCGCCGCGGCGAGGAGGCCTCGGCCCGCGAGGAGGGCGAGGCGGCCGGCGCCCACTACTCGAAGCGGATCTCGGACGCCGTCGGCCAGGCCGGCTCCTCGATCTCGGAGGTCGGCCAGCAGCTGAGCGACTGGCTGCAGCGAAACCGCTGAGCCGCGGTTGACCCGCGACTCCGGCGCGCCGCGGTGGCGCTCCGGCCCGCCGAGGGATCTGCGGCCGCATCACCGCGTACGGGATACGACAAGAAGAGTGTTTCCCAGACACCACTCGATGTCTCTGAGACACGTCTGTTGCCGTAGACGACAGGAAGGCAGCGACCGGTGCGCCGGGCGGTGTCCGGGCGGAGCGCGGGGCAGTGTCCCAGGCGGAGCGCCCAGGAAGGGGCAAGCGAGGCGGCGAAGGAGCGGCGAAGGATCGCCGACGGACCGAGCCTCCTCCTACCCAGCCGCCGTTCGCCGGCGGGGAAAGGCGCCGCGGCGGTGAAACGCGCCGCGATGGCGAGGGGCGCCGCGGTGGTGAGGGACTACCGCCCGCGGCGGCCGAAGCTGTGGGCGGCGGGGGCGACCGCGCGGAGGTCCGTCTCCTCTGCCTCGAAGCGGCCGCGGTCGTCGTTCGACCAGATGCGGCGGGGCTCGATGTGGCGGACCTCGGCCTGGGGCAGGTCGGGGCGCTCCAGGCGCTCGACCAGGTCGACCACGATGTTGACCACGCCGTCGCGGCGCTCGAGGCGGCCCTCGGCGGCGATCAGCGGCTCCGCCCGCACGGCCAGGCGGCAGCGGTCGTGGACCGGCGGCGCCACGATCAGGTTC
>JBJMLJ010000212.1:0-5778 GCA_045805365.1 Thermoleophilaceae bacterium | reverse complement strand
GCTGTGGAACAGTCCGGGCTGGTCCGAGGTCACGTCGTGCTGGGCCACGTCGAGGTTCGTGAAGGACAGGGGTCCTCCGGGGGGCGTGACCATAACCGGAGTGAGGTAGGTGGTCGAGGCCGCGCCCGGGCCGGCGACGACGGAGGCTCCCGCTGGCGCGCCCGGGCCCGGACCGCCGCCCCCTCCGCCGCCGCCCGCAAGTCCGGTGACGGTCTGCTGGACGTCGTCGGCCACGTCGCCGGGCCCGCCGCGGCGGAAGGCGACGACGTAGCCCTTGGAGAGCCCCCGGATCCCGACGGCCGCGTAGATCGTGTGGCGAGCGACGCTGACGCCGCCCCAGGACAGGGACGCCGGGTCGGCGCTGCCGCCAAGGAGCAGCGGCCGCTTGCCGAGCGGCGCGCCGTTGCGCGCGTCGAAGGCGTCGAGGAAGCCGGTCAGGTCGACCGTGTAGATGATCCCGTTGGCCACCGCGACCGGCTCGCCGTAGTGGGCGCCGTCCGCGGTCGCGCCCACCCAGCGGTAGCTGCCCTTGGCGGCCCCGAGCGACCACAGGTAGCCCGGCACGGTGATCGGGCCGTAGACGGACCCGTCGGCGTAGGCCGTCGAGCCGACGATCCCGCCCACCGCGCTGGGCGGGCCGACGATCTGCTTCCAGATCGGCTTCATCGTCTTCGCGTCGAACACGTGGTAGACGCCGGACTTCTGGCCGTCGCCCACCACCTTGCGCCCCGAGGCGTCCGTGAACAGGTTGGGCGACGCGCCGAAGTCGAGGTCGATGTCGCCGCACTGGCCGATGCCCTGCGGGTAGTAGGGCGGCGGGTTGCCCGGGATGTCGTAACAGGGGAGCTTGGAGAAGGCCGGGACGTACTCGTCGATCAGCCCCTTGTACGAGCCGATGATCTGGCCGAAGGTCGGGCTCGCCCGGTCGATGTCGAACTTGACCACCGCGTCGGTATTGGCGTGCTCCGCCTGCGGCTGAAACGGGTTCGCCGTGCCGGCGTAGGCGACCTTCTCCTGCGGGTCGATCCCCGGCGTCGACCAGATGCCGCCGCCGGCGAACTGGTCGTTCGGCTGCTTCGGCGGATGGATCGTCCAGGTCTTGCGAATCAGCGCGCCCGTGGCGGCGTCGAGGAAGTTCATCGACCCCTGGAAGGCGTAGCGGTCCGCCTCGTCTCCGAGCTCGGCCGCGCCGCCCGAGACGCCCAGGAGCACCATGCCGTCGAAGACGACGGGGCTGGCGAAGACGTCCGCGCCCGGCTGGGAGTCGATCGGCTGGCTCGCCCAGGCGAGCGCGCCCGACTGCTGGTCGAAGGCGACCACGTAGGGCCCGATGCAGGGCGTGCCGGCCGGGCAGCCCTTGCTCTGCTCGGTCCGCGAGATGCCGACGTAGACCCTGCCGTCGCCGACCGCAACCGACCCCGAGGAGGCGCCGCCGTAGGGCAGCTGCGCCTTCCAGACGAGGGCGCCGGTGTCGGCGTTCATCGCGAACACCCAGCCGCCGTTGGTGGCGACATACGCGCAGCCGTCGGCGACGATCGGGGTGCCGGTGATGTCGCCCTCGCCGCCGGCCTTGGCGGTGGAGAAGGTCCAGGCCGGGGTGAGGAACGGGACGTCGGCGGGCGAGATGACCCGCTCGTTCGGTTGGCTGCGCGTGTTCGACAGGTCGTGGCCGTAGGTCGGCCAGTCGCCGCCCGGCGCCGACGCCTCGCCGCAGCTGGCCGCGGCGTGCGCCGTCGACGGCGTGGAGCCGAGCGCCGCCACCGCGATCGCGGCCGCGGCGACAAGGAGGCGCAGCCTCAGGGAGACCACGGCCCCTCCTTGAGCCCCTTGAGCACCTCGCGGCGCGTGCGCGCGCCGGGCGCCATGTGCGACGCCAGCGGCGCCGACTCCCGCTCGGTGCCGAGCTGGCTGATGTAGGAGTCCTTGCGCAGGTCGTTGACCGCGTCGCAGGAGATGGCGTTGCGCTGGGCGTCGGGGTCGACCCGGTAGGCGCGCGCCGCGTTGCGGCCGAGGATCCCGTTGCGGATCGTCCGGTCCGGCGAGGGCGCCTTCTGGGTCGGGTCCTCGACGTCGCCCTCGAGCCCGTACGGAAGGCCGTAGAGCTCCTTGCCCCGGTCTGAGAACTCGAACCGGCGCAGCCCGACGATCTCGGGCTGCGGCGAGCCGTACCAGAGGCTGTCGGTCCCCCAGGCGATCTGCTTGGGCCCGACGTAAGTGATCAGCTTGCCGAGCAGGTGCGCCGACTGGTCCGGGTCGTGCATGACGTTGCGCCAGACGGAGCCGAGCTCCGCGTAGACGTTGGGCACGTTGCCGAACTTCTTGCCGGGCTCGACGAACTTGGTCGCGTCCCAGTGGTTCTCGCGCAGGCTCTTGATGAAGGCGTCGACGCTGCGGGTGTCCGACTTGACGTTGCTGTCGCCGGCGTAGGGCTTCTGCACGTCGTACTTGTTGTCGGCGTCGGTGTTGTCGTAGCCCGAGTGGTAGATGAGGAACTGCACGTCGGGGTTCTGGCGCGCCGCCGGACCGACGTCGCGCGGCGAGGCGGCGCGCTGGTCGAAGCCGGGGAGGGCGAAGCCCTTGTGGGTCGCGACGACGGGCGGCACCTCGGGGAACTCCCGGCTGACCTTCTTCACCTGCTCGAGGAAGGCGAGCCCGGTGTCGGAGTCGAGGAACCAGCCGCTGGCGTAGGGAACGTCACCCCAGGCGCAGTAGGTCTTCCAGCCGCGCAACAGGCTGCGGTACTTGCTCGCCCGGTCGACCATCATCTGGAGCTCTTCGTCGAGGTAGAGCGGCTTCGCGTGCGGCGTCGTGTTGCCGGCCGACCCGCGGTTCGGCATGACGAACGCGTGCATGACCGTGCGGTTCGACCTGGCGAGCTCGTTGACCGTTGTGGCCGTCACCTCCGCCTCGTGGATCGGCAGGGGGTTGTTGGTGTCGGGGGAGGTCGGGACGACGGAGAGCACGCTGGCCGTGGTGGCGGAGTCGAGGAAGATCTCCTTCAGGTAGTGGAAGCGGGAGAGGTTCTCGATCGGGTCGATCTCGCCGGCGCCGCCACCCCGCAGCGAGCCGTCCTTGCGCAGCCCGGGCTTGCCGCCGGTCACGGCGGACGACTGCGGCCAGATGGCGGCGAAGAAGGCGTGGATCGCCGGGTTCGTGACGCGCCACATGCCGTGCGGGTCGACGTGGTGCGACTGCACGTCGAAGATGAACTCGCCGGGGAGATTCAAAAGCGACTCGGCGCCCTTCTTGCCGTCCCACTCGAGGTCGCAGGCGTCGCGGCTGTCGGTGGCCGCCCAGCCGTAGCTGCCGAAGCGGCCGCCGCGCACGGCGTCGATCGCCCAGAACCCGATGGCGGTGGCCGCGGCGGTGCGCACGAACTGGGCGCGGGTCATCCTGAACCTGCGCCGCATGCGCTCGGTCTCCGCGTTCGCGAGCTCCATGATCCGCAGCTGCGCCTTCGTGGGCGGCAGCGGGAAGTACTCGTCGTTCGAGCAGGGCATGACGTCGACCGGCGGGTCCTCGGACATGTCCTTCCAGGAGTGACGCTTGGGCCCGGAGTTCGGCGCGGGCCAGTTACGCGTGAACTCGCTCACTTCGTGACCTCGAACGCCCCTCGCATGCCGGGGTGGATGCGGCAGTAGTAGGTCACGACCTCGCCCGGCTTGTAGCCCGCCGCCGCGGTAACCGGCAGCTTCCAGTTCAGCTTCTGCTTGGCCGGCCCGATCTGCGGGGTGCCGACGCCCAGCTCCGCCGAGTCGAAGTCGAGCTTTCGCCCGGTGCTCGTCTTGCCGTCGCCGAGCGGGAAGGCCGTACCCGTCGGGCCGAGGCAGGGGAAGGCGCAGGAGGTGACCGTGTGGTAGATCGAGCCGCCGTCGAGGTTGCTGAAGCTCAGGCTCGTGCCGAGCTTGACCGTCGGCAGGCCGGTCATCGAGATCGTCGATTCGTCGCCCGGCTCGTAGAGGAAGTTCAGGATGCCGACGTTGCCCGTCGCCGCCCCCGGCTTCGGGTTGGACCAGTTGCCAGACGGCCCGCTGTAGTTGTCGTTCTCGTGCAGGTGGCCGTGCGTCACGACGCCCGACTTGTCGCAGAGCTCGCCCGCCTCGAGGCCGCCCGACTCGCACGTCGGCGAGGTGTCCTTGGGCGCCGTGAACGGGTTCACCCCCGGCGCGGTCGGCTTGCCGTCCTTGTCGGGCGCGAGCAGCGCGACCGCGATCCCCATGTCCTCATAGGTCGACTGGATGGTGGTGTCGTAGGTCGCGTTGCTGCGTAAGACGTCACCCGGCTCGACGTGGACGCCCCACTTCGGCAGCCCGTTCACCTCCATGGAGAAGTCCCACGAGTCGGCCGGGCCGCCAACCTTCGACTGGTCCTTGCGGTCCCAGTAGTCCGCCTTGCTCGTGTAGATCCGCTCCGACTGGCCGCCGCGGACGAGGTCGATGTCATTGTGGAGGCCGCCGGGGTGCAGGTGCCCGCCTATCCCGACCAGGGTTCCTCCCGTGAACGGCCCCGCCCGGCCGAGGTTCTGGCCCTTAGTGGGAAGCGTGTAGTCGGTGCCGCGGCCGTTGCCCTCCTCCCCCTGGCCGGTGAACCTCTTGCCCCAGGGGTCGAAGGTGGCGCACTTGTCCTTCGGCCAGGTACAGGTGCCGCTGCTGTTGCCGAAGTCCCGCTGGGTGTTGAAGACCGGGTAGGCGGACGGGCGGACGTCGAGCCAGACCGGGTAGGCCGGCTTCAGGCCGACCTGCTTCGCCTTCGCAGCCGGCACGAAGTCGATGTCGTAGGTGATGTAGACGACCTGCGGCTTCTGGATCGCCGAGTGGACCATGTAGAGCAGCTGCCACTGGTCGGTGGCCTTGATCGGCATCCCGTAGCCCTTGGGGAAGGGCGCGATCGTCTTCTCCTCGCCGGCGGCGAAGAAGGGGCCGTGACCGTAGTCCGGCTCGGACAGCCAGGTGCCGTGGTGGAGGTGGACCTGCTCGATCGGAGGCACGGTGCCGTCGGGGAGGACCAGATCCGGCCGGAAGCGGGTGATGTAGCCGTCCTGCGCCGGCTTCTCGATCGTGACCGGCCCGACGAGCACGTCGTTCTGGCCGGGCTTGACGAGGATCGGGCCGTACGCGAAGCGGAGCCGCTGGCAGGCGCCCGGGTAGCGCTCGTAGTTGGGGCCCGTCCAACCCTCCACCTCGTAGAAGTGCCGCTCGTAGGGGTCGTTGCCCTCGAGCGCGCAGGGACGCGGCAGGAGGTTGACGGCGAAGTTCGGCTCGGGAGTCGGCGGGCGGGGATCGGCCGCGTAGGCTGGGGAGGCCAGGGCGAGAATCGCCAAGACCAGCACTGCCAAGACGCCTCCCAACGCCCCTCCCTAGGTCGCTCTCCCGTGAAAAGCGGCGCGATCATACCGCTGGGTAGGAGTCGATGCGGCCAGGCCGCCGACAATGCTTACGAAACGTAAGTTAGACTCCGGCGTCGACCCCACGGAAGGAGCCGCCCATGCAAGCCGTGCTGATCCGCGAGACAGGCGATTCGGACGTCCTGAAGCTCGAGGAGGTCGACAGCCCCGAGCCCGCCGACGGTGAGGTGCTCGTCCGCGCCCGCGCGATCTCGGTGAACCCCACGGACTGGAAGTCGCGCAGCGGGATGTCGGACCTCGAGCTGCCCGCCGTGCTCGGCCGGGACGTCTCCGGAGTCGTCGAGGCCTCCCGCAGCGAGGACTTCGCAGATGGCGACGAGGTGTTCGGCAATCCCGGCGGTACCTACGCCGAGCTCGTCAGCGCGCCCGCCGAG
>JBJMLJ010000211.1:0-6588 GCA_045805365.1 Thermoleophilaceae bacterium | reverse complement strand
GGTCTGGGAGTTCTGGCAACACCGCGAAGACCGCCTGCACGACCGCCTTCGGTACCGCCGCGTGCAGGGTGCCTGGACGATCGAGAGGCTGGGGCCGTAAAAGTTCCGTAAGCGGCCTTGACCCGGCCATGGGCCCTAGCCAGACTCGTCAGCGAGAGCTACCGAGGAGGTCAGCATGCGCGTAGGCGACGTCATGGCCACCAACCTGCCGACCGTCGAGCCCGAGGAGAGCGTTCGCGATGCCGCCTGCCGCATGGCCGAGGCGGGGGTGACCGCGCTACCCGTCTGCGACGGCGAGCGGCTCGCCGGGATGATCACCGACTGGGACGTGACGAGGGCGATGGCCGCGGCAGACGACGCCTCGAGCCGGCCACTTCGCGACTACATGAGCGAGGACCCGGTCGCGACCGCCCCTGACGCCCAACTGGGCGAGCTGTCCGAGCTGATGGCCGACCGCCGCACCCACCACGCGATGGTCTGCGACGGCGACCGGGTCGCCGGGATGATCCACCTCGACGTGGAGTGGTCGCATATCGGCGGCCTGGAGACGCCGACCGCGAGCTTCTCTTCGAGGATCTAGGACCTAGGAGCTAGGTCTGCTGGTAGTTCGGGCCGTCGCCGCCCTCGGGCGGCGTCAGCCGGCCGCCCTTGGCCGTGATGGCCCCGCACTGGACGCAGTTCGAGGGCGTGATGTTCAGCTCGACCTCGCGCTTCGAGTCGAGGCCGCCGTTCTTCTTCGCGGCCTCCAGCTCCTCGTCGGGCACCTCGTAGACCTGGGCAGGGCACATGTTCTGCCACATGAGCGCCAGCTCCAACGGCACCTTCTCCTGGAGGCGGATGTGGTTGGGCGCGTCGTCGCGGGTCGCGTTGCCGGATAGGAAGACCGAGCTCAGCTTGTCGAAGGTCTCCTTGCCGTCCGGCTTGGGGTAGTCGCGCTCCTTGCCGACGAAGACGTCCACCGTGGCGTCGTCGTGCGTCGCCCAGCGGCCGCCGGGGAAGCGCCCGCCCGACAGGATCATCATGCTGCCGATCGCGCTGCCCACGAAGAAGCCCGCCTTCGACGCCGGCTGGCGCATGTTCCGGGTGCGGTAGAGGTCCGTGACGATCTCCGAGTCCTGGACCATCTCCGTGTAGTTGGAGAAGTCGGCGGTCTTGCCGGACCCCAGCCGGTCGAAGATCGCCTCGGCCGCGTAGATCCCGGCGTGCATCGCGTAGTGGATGCCCTTGAGCTCGGAGACGTTGCACATACCGGCGCCGTCGCCGGCGAGCAGGAGGCCCGGCGCCCAGAGCTTCTCCGGCATCGCCCAGTAGCCGCCGGAGGGGATCGTCTTTGCCCCCCAACCGACCCGCTTGCCGCCCTCGATCAGGTCGGCGACGAGCGGGTGGGTCTTGAGCTGCTGGAGGGCGTCGTGAGCGGAGAAGCGTGCGTCGCGGTAGTCGAGTCCGACGACGATGCCGAGGGAGATCTTGTCCTCGCCCATCGGGTAGATGAACGAGCCGCCGAACTCGCGGTACTTGGCGCCGAAGCGCAGCGGCCAGCCCGCCGTGTGGATCACGCGGTCGAGCGGCTTCTTGACCTCCCAGACCTCCTTGACGCCGAGCTCCCACTGCTGCGGGTCCTCGGAGCCCATGTCGAAGTGGCGGATGGCCGCGCCGGTGAGGTGGCCCTGGGTGCCCTCGGCCAGGACGGTCGCCTTGGCGATCAGGTCCGAGCCGGGCTCGAAGTTCGACAGCTCCTCGCCGTCGCGGCCGCGGCCCTTGTCGCCCGAGCGGACTCCGACCACGTGGTTGTCCTCCACGAGCAGCTTGGCCGCGGCGGTCTCGCCGAGGATGTAGACGCCCGCCTCCTCCGCCTTCTCGGACAGCCAGCGGCCGAGCTGGGCAATCGAGGTGACGTGGTTGCCGTGGTTGCGGAACGGCGGCGGCACCGGGTGGAGGGGAAGCGCCCGCTTCGAGTTGGGCAGCATGTAGGCGGAGTCCTTCTCCACCGTCCCGAACGTCGGCCAGTCCTCCTCGGGCAGGTCCGGGAAGAGCTCCTTCATCGCCGACGGCCGCATCATGGCCCCGGAGAGCAGGTGCGACCCGGGCCCCTTGCCCTTCTCGACGAGCGCGACCGGGACCTCACCGAGCGACTCGGCGAGCTTAGGCTCGTCCTCGAGCAGCTGGGTCAGCTTGATCGCGCAGGCGAGCCCCGCGGGCCCGCCGCCGACGATGACGACGCCGACCTCGATTCGCTCCTCTTCGGGATCGGTGGGCGCCTGGACGAACTCGGAGGCCGAGTCGACAGGCGGCGGAAATTCAACAGGTGCGGTGCTCATCCCTTCTTTGCCTTCACCGCCTCCGTCAATTTCGGCAGGATCTTGTTGAGGTCACCGACGATCCCGAGATCGGAGAACTCGAAGATCGGCGCGTTCGGATCCTTGTTGATCGCGACGATGTTCTCGGAGTTCTGCATCCCGACCTTGTGCTGGATCGCGCCGGAGATGCCGGCCGCGAGGTAGAGCTTGGGCGCCACCGTCTTGCCGGTCTGGCCGATCTGGGCCGCGTACGGGTACCAGCCTGCGTCGACAACCGCGCGGGTGGCGGCGACGGCCCCGCCGAGCGCGCCTGCCAGCTCCTCGCAGAGCTGGAAGCCCTCGGCCTTGCCGAGCCCGCGGCCGCCGGCCACGAGGATCTCGGCCTCCTCGATGTTGACCTCCTCCTCGCCACTCTCGCCACGCTCGACCATCCGGGCCTTGGTGGAGTGGTCCTCGAGCTGGACGTCGACGTCGACGACCTCGGCGTCGCCGCCGTCCGACTCCGCAGCGTCGAAGGCGTTGAGGCGGCCGATGATGATCCCCGGCTCGCCGGTGTAGTCGACGTCGACGATCGCCGAGTCCTGGAGGATGGGCCGTTCGGCGACCAGCTTGCCGTCCTGCGCCTTGACCGCCGTGACCTCCATGGTCACGCCGGCGCCGAGGCGCGCGGTCAGCCCGGCGCCCACCTCGAAGCCGAGCAGGCCGCCGCCGAAGAGCGCGTACTTGTAGCCCTCGTCCTGGATGACCTTGGCCATCACGTCGACGACCGGCTGGGCGAGGCCCTCGGGCGCCTTCGCGCGGTAGACCTTCGAGGCGCCGTACTTGCCGAGCGACTTGCAGAGCTCGTCGGTGAGGTCGTCGCCGTCGCCGACCACGACAGCCCCGGCCTCGCCGCCGATCTCCTTGGCGAGCTTGCCGGCCTCGGACACGGCGCCGAGGGAGTTCTTGTTGAACTCGCCCTCGTAGTGGAGTGCGTAGGTGAGGATCGCGGTCACGTGACGCTCCTTTCGTGGCCAGCGTGCCCGTGGGGCCGCGCCAGGCCAAGCAGATCAAGGACGCAGGGTGAGTTCGGGCATGTAATGCCCGGACGAACCCGAGGACGCAGAGATGCGCCGGCATGGCGCGTCATCCACGGGTGCGGTGGTCGCGGAAGAAGCGTCATGCAAGTAGCTTCCTTTCCTCGAGCCAGGACACGACCTTCTCGACGGTCTCGTTCGTGTCCTCGTCTTCGATGATCTCGCCGGCCTCCTTCTCGGGCGGCGGGTTGATCTCGAGCACCGCGGTGCGGGAGCCCTGCTCGCCGACCTTGTCCGCCTCGATGCCGACGTCGCCGGCCGACTTGGTGTCGAGCGGCTTCTTCTTCGCGCCCATGATCGCCTTCAGCGACGGGTAGCGCGGCTCGTTGATCGCGTCACCGACCGAGATCACCGCGGGGACGTCGACCTCGACGGTGTCGTAGCCGTACTCGGCCTGGCGCCGGCAGCGCAGCTTGCCCTCCTCGACGTCCATCTCGATCACCTGGGTGAGCGAGGGCATCTTCAGGTGGTCGGCCACGACCGCGCCGATCGTGTAGCACTCGCCGTCGTCCGACTGCTGCCCGAGCAGGACGAGGTCGGGGGACTCGGACTCGAGCACCTTCGCCAGCGCGTAGCCGGTGGCGCACACGTCGGACCCGGCGAGCGACTCGTCGGTGAGGTGCACCGAACGGTCGGCGCCGAGCGAGACGGCCTTGTGCAGCGCGCGGAACGCCGACTCGGGCCCCATGGTCACGGCGACGACCTCGTCGACGTCGATCTTGCCGCCTTCGCGGATCTGCATGGCGGCCTCGATGGCGTGGGTGTCGAACGGGTTCAGGTTCGTCTCGCCGGAGCGGTCGAGACGCTTCGAGCTCGGGTCCATGCGCTTCTCGACGGCGGCGTCCGGCACCTGTTTGACCAGGACACAGATCTTCAAGAGAAAGGCTCCTTATCTGAGATTCTCAAGGCCGGCGCCCGGTCCGGCCCAGGGCCCGCCTGCCGCGCGACAGCGGCCGGTACGGCGGCGAAGCGGGGGGATTGTACCCGATTGACTGACGAGTCAATCGCCCAACTCGCCCCGGCCCTTCCTCACATACGATCGAGCCATGAGCTTCGATCAGATCAAGACCGACCTGGCCGACCGCGTGCTGACGATCACGCTCAATCGGCCCGACCGCCTGAACGCCTGGACCCAGACGATGTGCGACGAGCTGCTCGCCGCCTTCGACGAGGCCGACGCCAATGACGACGTGCGGGCGGTGGTCGTCACCGGCGCGGGCCGCGCGTTCTGCGCCGGTGCGGACCTCGGCGGCGGGGGCGACACCTTCGACTGGCGCAAGCGGCAGAGCGAGGGCGAGGTCCCCGAGGACAACGGAGGCATGTTCACGCTGCGGGTGTTCGAGTCGACCAAGCCCGTGATCGCCGCGATCAACGGACCGGCGGTCGGTGTCGGCGTGACGATGACCCTCCCGATGGACATCCGGCTCGCCTCCGAGGACGCGAAGCTCGGGCTCGTCTTCGCCCGCCGGGGGATCGTGCCGGAGGCGGCCTCGAGCTGGTTCCTGCCGCGCATCGTCGGCATCAGCCAGGCAATGGAGTGGGTCGCGACCGGCCGGGTCTTCTCGGCCCAGGAAGCCCTGGCCGGCGGGCTCGTGCGCAGCCTCCACCCTGCCGGCGAGCTGCTCGACGCGGCCTACGAGCTGGCACACGAGATCGCCGACAACGCGGCGCCGGTGTCGGTCGCCCTCTCGCGGAGGCTGCTGTGGTCGATGCTCGGCGCGGACCACCCTCGCGAGGCGCACGAGGCCGACTCGCGCGCGATGTTCTCGCGCGGCCAGTCCGACGACGCCCGGGAGGGGGTCACGTCGTTCCTGGAAAAGCGCCCGGCGGAGTTCCCCGACCGGGTCAGCGCCGGATTGCCGGACCTAGGCCCTGGCTCCTAGCGCCTTTCCCTACGGCACCGTTCGCAGCGTCAGCGACAACCCGTGAGCCGCCGCGTCCTGGAGGACGAAGTCGAGGTTCGAGCCTCCCTCGCCCGCGGTCGCGACGGTCAGCGCGCCGGTGTTCACGCCGACGCCCACGGTGTCGACGATGCCGAACGCCGTGTTGTTGTCGCTGATGTCGGCCACGGGGCCGCCCGAGTCACCCGGCGTGACGACGCCGAGGATGTCGTGATGGCCGCCGTCGATCGCGTTCAGCACGCCCACGCGCTGCTGCTGTGTGGGCGCGGTCGCGTCGGTCGCGACGCCGTGCCCCGAGAACTGCATCAGGTTGCCCTTCGCGTAGCTGTGCGACACCCCGGTCGGGATGTTCGGGTGTCCCGCCAGCGCCGGGTTCAGCTGCCCCGCCACCGCCGGGTCGATGCGAATGATCGAGTAGTCGCGCCCGGGCGTGTTGGGGTCGCCGCGGAGGGCGACGGTCCCGATCCGCTCGATCGTGCTTCCCAGCGAGCCGCTGGCGAGGTTCACGACGGCGCCCTCGCCGCTCACGCAGTGGGCGGCGGTGCCGGCGTACGGCCCGCCGCTGCCGTCGAAGATCCAGTTGAGCGTGCAGAACGCGCCCTCGGACTCGATCGAAGAGCCGGGCTGGATGACCTGCGCCGAGGCCGAGGCCGGCACTGCGAGCGCGGCAACCACGACGATCGCCGCGAGCAACCTAGTGTGCGTCATTCTCTCCCCCCTACCTGGTTGAGATTCGCCCCTGCGGGCACGGAAAGGTATACCCAGCGCCCGCTGGGGCGAATCTCAGGTGGCTAGCTCCTAGGCGGCCGAGGGCTCCGGCACCGCGTCCGGCGCCGCCGCCGGCTCACGGTCGATCTCGCTCTCGCGGACCAGCAGCAACGCGAGCACCGATCCGGCCAGCGCGAGCAGGCCTCCGAGCAGGAGGATCTCGTTGAAGCCGGCGAGGAAGCCCTCGCGCGCCGCGTGTACGACACCCGGCCGGGAGCCCGCGGGCAACCCGCCGACCGCCTGGTGGAGGTTCCCCGACGAGGCTGCCTCCACGAGCTTCCGCGGCGCGGAGCCGATGGCCGCGGGCGTGCCGGAGGCGACATCGCGGACCTCGCCTTCGCCACGGCCCAGGAAGAGGGCGCCCCAGGCGGCGATGCCCACGGCGATCCCCACCTGCCGGAAGGTGTCGTTGATCCCCGAGGCCATCCCGCTCTGCTCCTTTGGCACCACGCTGAGCGCGACGTCGGCGATCACCGGGTTGAGCAGGCCGATGCCCGCCCCCGCGACGATGAAGCCGGGCAGCAGCGTCGTCCAGTCGTCACCGGC
>JBJMLJ010000210.1:0-1786 GCA_045805365.1 Thermoleophilaceae bacterium | reverse complement strand
CGAGATGACGGAGGCCGTGGCCTTCGAGGCCGACCTGCTCGTCCACGAGGCCACCTTCGCCGACGAGGACGCGGCCCGCGCCGCGGACACGCGCCATTCCACCGCTCGGCAGGCGGCGGAGGTGGCGGCGGCGGCCAAGGTGCGCATGCTCGCTCTGACGCACGTCTCGCCGCGCTATGGGGGCGGCGAGCTCCGCGACGAGGCTCGCGCCGTCTTCGGAAACACGATCGTGCCACGCGACTTCGACCGGGTCGACATCCCCTTCCCCGAGCGCGGCGAGCCGGTGCACGTCAAGGCGTCGGAGAAGCCGCCCGAGCCGGAGGCCGAGCAGGCGCCTGCCGTTCCCTGACGTCCCGTGAGGAGCGCACCCGATCGCCGATCGGGCGAGCACCGCAACATCCTCTCCCGCTGGTAGCCTCAACGCGATCCTTTAACCAGGTCCCGAGAGGCCAGGAAGGTGGCGAAGTGAGCGAAAAGACGGTCCTCGACCGCGAGGACGTGCGGCGCACGCTGGTGCGGATCGCACACGAGATAGTCGAGAAGACGGAGGGTGAGGGAGTCGCGGTCGTCGGGATTCACCGTCGGGGCGCCGTGCTGGCCGCCCGCCTCCGCGACCTCGTGGCCGAGCTCCTAGGCGAGCCCGTTCCGCTTGGCGACATCGACATCTCCTTCTACCGCGACGACGTGGCCACCCGCTCGCCCGGGGCCCAGCCGGTGGTGCACGCCTCGCACATCGACTTCCCGGTCGAGGAGTCGACGATCGTGCTGATGGACGACGTGCTCTACACGGGGCGCACCGTCCGCGCCGCCATCGACGCGCTCTTCGACTACGGCCGCCCGAAGCGCGTGCAGCTCGCCGTGCTCGCCGATCGCGGCCATCGCGAGCTGCCGATCCGGCCCGACTACGTCGGCAAGAACCTCCCGACCGCCCAGTCCGAGCGGGTGAACGTGCGGGTGGAGGAGCTCGACGGAATGGACGAGGTGGCGATCGACCCCGAACCAGTGGAGGCGCCCCAGTGAACCGCCACCTGCTCTCGATCGGCGATCTGACGCGCGAGGACATCGAGCGGATCCTCCGCCGGGCCGAGTCCTTCGCCGAGGTGTCCGGTCGCGAGATCAAGAAGGTGCCGACCCTCCGCGGCCGCACCGTCATCAACCTCTTCTACGAGTCGTCCACGCGGACCAGCTCGAGCTTCGAGCTCGCCGCCAAGCGGCTCTCCGCCGACCTGGTGAACATCAAGGCGCAGGGCTCGTCGGTGGACAAGGGCGAGTCGCTCAAGGACACGGTGCAGACCCTGTCCGCCTACGACCCCGCCGCGATCGTGATCCGCTCGCCGCACGCCGGGGCGGCGGCGCTGGTCGCCCGCTGGAGCCGCGCCTCCGTCATCAACGCGGGCGACGGCAAGCACGAGCATCCGACCCAGGCGCTGCTCGACGTCTACACGCTGCGCCGCCGCCTCGGCTCGCTCGAGGGGATCAAGCTCTGGATCGTCGGCGACGTCCTGCACAGCCGCGTCGCGCGCTCGGGGATCCTCGCCTTCTCGCGCATGGGCTGCGACGTGACCGTCTGCGGGCCGCCCACGCTGATACCGCGAGGGATCGAGATGCTCGGCTGCCGCGTGAGCACCACGCTCGAGGGCCTCGGCGAGGCCGACGTCGTCTACGCGCTCCGGATGCAGCGGGAGCGCATGACCGGCTCGTTCGTGCCCTCGCTCCGCGAGTACGCCGCCTGCTACCAGATCGACGGCCGCCGGCTGGGCCCGAACCAGCTGCTGATGCACCCGGG
>JBJMLJ010000209.1:0-6306 GCA_045805365.1 Thermoleophilaceae bacterium | reverse complement strand
GGCGGTGGCGGAGGAGATCGTCGTGCGCAAGACCTCCTCGGACGACCCGCGCTCGCTCGCCCGCGAGGGCCTGCTCGGGCTCGGCTTCGCCCCGCAGGAGGCCGACGAGCTGCTCGACGGGGCCGACGGCGACGCGCCCGAGGAGCTAATCGCCGCGGCGCTGAAGGCCGCCAGATGAACGGCATCCGCACACCGGGCGTCGAGCGCCTGCACGAACCCACGGTCCTTCCCGCGGAGGAGGAGCTCGACCGCTCGCTGCGGCCCAAGCGGCTCGCGGACTTCGTGGGCCAGGGGGCCGTCAAGGAGCAGCTCGCGGTCTTCATCCAGGCGGCCCGCGGCCGCGGCGAGGCGCTCGACCACGTGCTGCTCGCCGGGCCGCCGGGGCTGGGCAAGACCTCGCTCGCGCAGATCATCGCGAACGAGCTCGAGGTCGAGTTCGTGGCCACGGCCGGGCCGGCGCTCGAGCGCAAGGGCGACGTGGCCTCCTACATCACGGCGCTCGAGCCGCGCTCGGTCTTCTTCGTCGACGAGATCCACCGCCTCCCGCGCGCGCTCGAGGAGACCTTCTACCCGGCGATGGAGGACCACCGGCTGCCGATCACGGTCGGTCAGGGCGCCGGTGCTCGGGTGGTGACGCTCGACCTGCCGGCCTTCACGCTCGTCGGCGCGACCACCAGGACCGGACTGCTGACGACCCCGCTGCGCGATCGCTTCGGGGTGACCCACCGGCTCGAGCTCTACTCGCCGGTCGAGCTCGGCCAGATCGTCAGGCGCTCGGCGGGGATCCTCGAGCTGGACATCGACGACCCCGGCGCCGAGGTGATCGCCTCGCGGGCGCGCGGGACTCCACGGGTGGCCAACCGGCTGCTCAAGCGCGTCCGCGACGTCGCCGAGGTGCGCGGCGCGGGCCGGATCGACGCGGGCGTGGCGCGCGAGGCGCTCGACCTGCTCGAGGTCGACGAGGAGGGCCTCGACCGGCTCGACCGCGACATCCTCGCGGCCATCTGCGAGAAGTTCGGCGGCGGCCCGGTCGGGCTGTCGACCCTGGCGGTGGCGGTGGGCGAGGAGGCCGACACGATCGAGGACGTCTACGAGCCGTACCTCCTCCAGCGCGGTTTCCTGATGCGAACGCCGCGCGGCCGCGTGGCCACGGAGCAGGCGTTCGGCCACCTGGGGCTGGAGCGGCCCGAGGGCGGCGGCCGCTTGTTCTGAGTGGGATCATTTGCCGCAACCCGACTTGCGAGGTGGCCCATGTGTCACGAGTGGTTCATGCGCCGTGAGAAGCGGCGCGAGGAGGAGCGCTTCGACGAGGAGCTCCGCTACCTGCTCGATGAGCGCGAGGTCTCGGAGCCGCCGCGGACGGTCGTCGAGCACGAAGAGGAGCTCGTGACCGAGCCGGAGCGGCTCGAGGAGGTCCAGACCTAGGGATCGAAGCGGCCGAGGGCGGCCCGGGTCAGCTGAACTGCTGCTCCTCGGTGCTGCCCTTGACCGCGGCTGTCTCGACCTCGCCGCCGGCGATCGTCTGGGCGACCTCGTCGAAGTAGCCGGCGCCTACCTGGCGCTGGTGCTTGGTGGCCGTGTAGCCGCGGTCCTCGGCTGCGAACTCCTTCTCCTGGAGGTTTGCGTAGGCCGCCATGCCGTGCTCGCGGTAGTTCCGGGCCAGCTCGAACATCGAGAAGTTGAGCGTGTGGAAGCCGGCCAGGGTGATGAACTGGAACTTGTAGCCGAGGTCCGAGAGTCTCTCCTGGAATGAGCCGATCTCGTCCTCGCCGAGGGCTCGCTTCCAGTTGAACGACGGAGAGCAGTTGTAGGCGAGCGGCTTGCCGGGGAAGCGCTCGTGCACGGCGGCGGCGAAGCGCTCGGCCTCGTCCAGGTCGGGCTCCGCGGTCTCGCACCAGAGCAGGTCGGCGTAGGGCGCGTACGCCAGCGCCCGGCTCAGCGCCTGCTCCATGCCGGCGTTCGTCCGGTGGAAGCCCTCCTCCGTTCGGTCGCCGCTGATGAACTCGCGGTCCGCCTCGTCGACGTCCGTCAGCAGGAGGTCGGCGCCGAGGGCATCGGTCCGGGCGACGATCACCGTCGGGACTCCCTCGACGTCCGCGGCGAGGCGGGCCGCCACCAGGTTGCGGACGGCCCACGACGTGGGGAGGAGGACCTTGCCGCCCATGTGGCCGCACTTCTTCTCGGATGAGAGCTGGTCCTCGAAGTGCACGCCGGCCGCGCCCGCCTCGATCATCGCCTTGGTCAGCTCGAAGCAGTTGAGCGGGCCGCCGAAGCCCGACTCGGCGTCGGCGAGGAGCGGCACCA
Organism: Thermoleophilaceae bacterium; assembly: GCA_045805365.1. Taxonomy (GTDB): domain Bacteria; phylum Actinomycetota; class Thermoleophilia; order Solirubrobacterales; family Thermoleophilaceae; genus DASXBA01. The sequence continues at coordinate 4,002 of JBJMLJ010000209.1, read as the reverse complement.
GCCAGCGGGTCGAGTCGTCGCCCTCGGAGTGGTGGATCTGGTCGGCGCGGCAGAGCGCCTGGTTGATCCGCCGCACGACGTCCGGGACGCTGTTGGCGGGATACAGGCTCTGGTCCGGATACATCTGGCCGGCGAGGTTGGCGTCGCCGGCGACCTGCCAGCCGCTGACGTAGACGGCCTCGAGACCGGCCTGGACCTGCTGCACCGCCTGGTTGCCGGTCGACGCCCCGAGGGCGCGGACGAATCCGTCGCCGGCCAGCAGCTCGCGCAGCCGCTCCGCGCCCATGCGCGCGAGCGTGTGCTCGATCTGGACGGTGCCGCGGAGCCGCTCGACCGCGTCCGCGTCGTACGGACGCTCTACGTTCCAGCTCGGGCGCCCGTTGACCGCCATGCGGCCGTAGTTCCCTGGCCGCAGATGGGCAAACCGCCTCGCTAGCCTGCGGCCTGCGCCTACCCTACGAATGATGCCCATCTTCATCTGCCCGAACTGCGGCGACCGCAGCCTCTCCACGGAGCGGAGCGCCGGCTTCTCGAACCGCCCGCGCGCGTGCAAGAAGTGTGGCTTCGGCTTCCTGTTCGAGCTGCTCGACGACTACTACCCGGCGCCCAACGCAGCCTTCTTCATCCTCGATCAGGAGGGTCGGCTGATCGGCGCCGGCCGCGGCGCCCGCGAGCTCACCGGGCTGGGCGATCTCGAAGTGATCGGCCGGCCCGTCCAGGAGGTGCTGGGGCTCGAGTTCGAGAACGGCGACGACCACATCGGCACCGCGCTCGAGTGGGGCGTGCGGGTGCTTGACAAGCCAGTGGTCGTGCACGCCGAAGGGGACCGGCCAGAGCCGGCGAAGGCAGACATCTTCCCCGCCTATGACGAGGATGGCGGACTGCTGCTCGTCCTGACCCCCAAGTGACCTCGAGAAACCGCAACCTGGGCATCCTCGCCCTCGTCGCATTCCTGCTCGTCCTCGCCGGCCTGCTGATCGTCCCCGGCACGCCGCTGTCGAAGAAGACGCGGCTCGGACTCGACCTGCGCGGCGGCACCGAGCTGGTCTACGAGGGCCGGCCGACGCCGAAGGTCCCGAAGGTCACCTCGCAGTCGATCAACGACGCCATCGACACGATCCGCAAGCGCGCCGACGCGCTCGGCGTGTCGGAGCCCGAGATCCAGCAGTCCGGAAAGAATCAGATCTCGGTCAGCCTGCCCGACGTCAAGAACGCGCAGCGGGCCAAGGAGCAGGTCGGCACCACCGCGCAGCTGCAGTTCTACGACTGGGAGCCGAACGTGCTCGGCAACCGCGGGCCGGACGCGCCCTACACGGGCTCGACGTCGCTCTTCCAGGCGGCGGTGGTGGCGTCGAAGTCGAAGCCGAGGGCGGAGCCGACCGACATCCCGTCCGGCGGTCCCTCGAAGGACGTCGTGCGGCGCTTCCATGGCGACCAGAAGAAGATCCAGCAGTACTACGACCGCCGCAACGACACGAGCACGACCAAGTACTACCTGTTCGGCCCGGATCACCGGCCGTTGGGCGACAACGGCAGGCCGCTCAAGCCGGGTACGACCTATCAGCCCTCGGGCAGCTGCAAGGAGCTCCTGTCCAACTTCACGCCGCGCCCGGGCAAGGCCAGGACCTACCCGAGGAACACGGCCTGCAGCGATGAGCTGAAGGCGCTCGAGGGCGGTGGGCCGCCGTCGGGCAGCACGGTGGTCAAGGTGCCGCAGGGCATCGTCATCGTCCAGGCCGAGCACCAGAAGAACCAGCCCCCGACGCTGCAGCAGTTCTTCGTCATCGAGGACGACTCGGAGCTCTCCGGCTCGGACATCAAGAACCCCAAGGCGCAGAACGACCAGCAGACCGGCGGGCCGGTCGTGACGATGGAGTTCACGGACTCCGGCCGGAAGGCCTTTGCCCGCGCCACCAAGCGCGAGGCCGAGCGCGGCTCGCGGGTGATCCTGCCGCCGGGCACCTCCAAGGAGCAGGCTTTCCAGCGCTTCGCGATAACGCTCGACAACAAGATCGTCTCGCTGGCCACGATCGACTTCGTCCAGAACCCGGAGGGGATCGACGGCCGCACCGGCGCCCAGATCGAGAACATCGGCACCCTCCAGGATGCGAGCGACCTGGCGCAGAACCTGCGCATCGGCGCGCTGCCGATCGAGCTCAAGCTGATCTCGCAGACCCAGGTCTCGGCCTCGCTCGGTAAGCAGGCGCTGCACCAGGGCCTGCTCGCGGGCGCCGTCGGCCTCGTCCTGACGATCCTCTTCCTGCTGCTCTTCTACCGCGTGCTCGGCGGCGTCGCGACCGTCGCGCTCCTGATCTACGCGTTCCTCCTCTTCGCGCTGATCAAGCTGATCCCGATCACGCTGACGCTCCCCGGCATCGCGGGAATGGTGCTCACCCTTGCGGTGGCGGCCGACGCCAACATCGTGATGTACGAACGCATCAAGGAGGAGGTGCGCTCGGGCAGATCCATCCCCGCCGCGATCTCCAGCGGATACACCAAGGCGCTCAAGGCGATCATCGACGCGAACGTCGTCACGGTCGGCGTCGCCTTCATCCTCTTCACGCTCGCGACCGCGGGCGTCAAGGGCTTCGCCTTCACCCTGGGTGTCGGCACGCTCGTATCGCTCTTCACCGCCGTGCTCGCGACCTCGGCGATCCTCGGCTCGCTCGCGCGCAGCCGGCTGCTGTCGCATCGGAGCGCGCTCGGCGTCAGCGCCAAGGAGCGCTCGGGCTGGCGGTTCGACTTCATGGGCAGGTCGAAGTACTTCTTCTCCCTCTCCGGCGCGATCATCGCGATCGGCGCGGTGGCGATCGCCGGGCTCGGGATCAACTTCGGCATCGACTTCGAGTCCGGCACGCGGATCACCGCGCCGCTCGAGCGCGCCGCCAGCGTCGAGCAGGTGCGGAACGCGATCTCGCCGCTCGGCTATGGGGACGCGAAGATCCTGCAGGTCAACGACAAGGCGCTCGGCAAGCACGTTGTGCAGATCTCGACGAAGACGCTGCAGCCGGCGCGGGTGAACAAGGTCGAGTCGGCGCTCAACCAGAAGTTCGGCATCAAGACCGGCAACTTCTCGGCCGACTCGATCGGCCCGACCTTCGGCGCCCAGATCGCGCGTACGGCGGTGATCGCGATCATCGCGTCGCTCTTCCTGATCTCGATCTACATCGCGATGCGGTTCGAGATCAAGTTCGCGGTGCCGGTTCTTATCGCGCTGGCCCACGACCTTCTGATCACGTCGGGCGTGTACGCGCTCACCGAGCGGGAGGTCACGACCTCGACGGTCGCTGCGCTGCTCACGATCATGGGGTTCTCGCTCTACGACACGGTGATCGTGTTCGACCGAATACGAGAGAACGTGCCGCGCATGCCGCGAGCCACGTTCTCCCAGATCGCGAACCGCTCGATGGCGGAGGTGTTGACCAGATCGCTCGCGACGACCTTCGTGGTCCTCCTGCCGGTGGGCTCGCTGATGCTCTTCGGCGGCCAGACGCTGAAGGACTTCGCCTTCGCGCTGCTCGTCGGCGTTCTCTCCGGCGCCTACTCGTCGATCTTCATCGCGACCCCGGTGCTGAACGAGTGGAAGGAGCGCGAGAACGTCTACATGCGCCGCCGCCGCGTGGTGCTCGAGGAGCACGGCGGGATGGTGCCCGCCTTCGCGACCGCCGCGGAGGCCACGGCGGCGCCGGCGGCCCCGGTGGCGACGAGCGAGGGCCGCCCGCCGCGCTCGACCCGGCGTGAACGTCGCGAGCGGGCCGCGCGGACCGGCCGTACGGCGGTCAAGCCGCCGCCACCGGCTCCACCTCCGCCGCCCGCCACGGACGGACCCCCGCCGGAGCCGAAGCCGCGACAGCCGAGCGGTGACGGCGGCGACGGGGACGGCGCCCGCGCGGCCGAGCCGCAGCGGCGGGTGACGAGCACCGCGGGCTCGGGAGCACCGAAACCCAAGGCCGACAAGCCCAAGCCAAAGCGAAGCCGCGGCCGCAAGAAGCACGGGAGGTC
>JBJMLJ010000208.1:0-2393 GCA_045805365.1 Thermoleophilaceae bacterium | reverse complement strand
TTCGCCAAGGACCCGCACGGCCAGACCACGTACCGCTGAGAGCTCGGGCGAGTCTCAGCCGCCGATGCGGACGCTTCCGTCGTCGGCCAGCCCGAAGCCGGGGTTGTGGGCGATCTCCCAGACGTGGCCATCCGGATCGCGGAAGCCGGCGGCGTAGCCGCCGTAGAAGGTGTCGGCCGGCTCACGGGTGATTTCGGCACCGGCCGCTCGCGCCTGCTCGGTGATCTCGTCGACCTCCTCGTCCGAGCCGACGTTGTGGGCGAGCGCGATCCCGCTCAAGTTGGCGCCGTCGTCGGGGATCCGCATGTCGGCCGCGAGCTTCGATCGGTCCCACAGGACCAGAACGACGCCGTTGGCCTGGTAGAAGGCCGTCTCCTCGATCTCGCGCTCCGGCGCCCAGCCGAGCGCGGCATAGAACGCCTTCGACCGCTCGAGGTCGCCGACGCCGAGCGTGACCAGGGCAATGCTCTGTTTCATCGCTGCTCCATGGTTGAGGCCGCGGGGATCGTAGATGCATAGCCTGTAGGGCTCCATGACCTATGTCATCGCAGGCAGCTGCATCAAGGACGACTCGTGCATCGAGGTCTGTCCCGTCGACTGCATCCATCCGAAGCCGGGGGACCCGGACTTCGAGACGGCCGAGCAGCTCTACATCGACCCGGAGCTGTGCATCGACTGCGACGCCTGCGTCGAGGCGTGCCCGGTCGACGCGATCTTCGCCGACTTCGAGACACCCGAGAAGTACCAGTACGCGCTGGAGCTGAACGCGGAGTTCTTCGCCGAGCAGAGCACCGCCGATCGGACGGCCGCGTGACTGCGCCGCGCGTGGCGATCGCCGGCGCGGGGCCGGCGGGGGCGTTCGCGGCTGACCGGCTGATGCGGCAGCGGGGCGACGTCGAGATCGACCTGTTCGAGCGGCTGCCGACGCCCTGGGGACTGTTGCGCGCCGGCGTGGCGCCCGACCACCAGGAGATCAAGCGCCTGGACGAGACGTTCGACCGGCAGACGCTGGGGCGCGGATGCCGCTTCTTCGGCAACGTCGAGGTCGGCGTGGACGTCTCGCATGCCGAGCTGATGGAGCACTACACGGCGGTGATCTACGCCACAGGCGCCCAGACGGACAAGTCGCTCGGGATCCCGGGCGAGGAGCTCCCGGGGAGCTGGGCCGCCACCGAGTTCGTCGCCTGGTACAACGGCCATCCCGACTACCGGAACCTCGAGTTCGACCTCTCGCATCAGCGGGCCGTCGTCATCGGGAACGGCAACGTGGCGGCCGACGTGGTGCGGATGCTGACCCTGAGCCACGAGGAGCTGGAGCGGACCGACGTGGCCGACCACGCCCTCGAGGCGCTGCGCGAGAGCCGGATCGAGGAGGTGGTCGTGCTCGGGCGGCGCGGGCCGGCGCAGGCCGCGTTCACGAGCTCTGAGCTGCGCGAGCTTGGACATCTCGACGGCGTCGACGTCCGGGTGGATCCGGGCGAGATCGAGCTGGACCCGCTCTCGCGGCGCTGGCTCGACGAACAGGGCACCTTCACCGCTCGCAAGAACGTGGCGCTGCTGCGCGAGTTCGCCGCGGGACCTGAGGCCGCCGGCGCCCCCCGCCGGATCGTCCTTCGCTTCCTCCGCTCGCCGCTGGAGATCCGCGGGGAGGGCAGGGTGGAGGCCGTGGACGTCGGCCGGAACGAGATCGTGCAGGCCGATGACGGCGCGCTCCGGCCGCGCACCGTCGGCGACGAGGTCGAGACGATCGACTGCGGCCTCGTCTTGCGCTCGGTCGGCTACCGGGCCGTGCCGCTGCCCGGCGTCCCCTTCGACGAGCGCAGCTTCATCCTCCCCAACGACCGGGGGAGGGTCCTCGCGGCCGACGGCGAGCCGCTCGCCGGCGTCTACGCGGTCGGCTGGATCAAGCGAGGCCCAACCGGGATCCTCGGCACGAACAAGCGCGACGCCGAGGAGACGGTGACCCGCCTCGCCGAGGACCTCGCGGCGGGGGCGTTGCCTGCGCCGCCGAACCCCGATCCCGCGCAGGTCGATGCCCTGCTCGCCGAGCGCAAGCCGGACCTCGTCACCATCGAGGGTTGGCGAGCGATCGACGCCCACGAGCTCGGCAAGGGCCGCGAGAAGCGGAGGCCGCGGGTCAAGCTGGCCTCGAGCGAAGAGCTCCTCGCTACCGCAAGCTCCCGGGAATAGCGGGCGCCACCGACTCCGCGACCAGCTCGATCTGCCGCGGCTCGTCGGCGAGCGGCCACAGGTAGACCCGGTCGCAGCCGGCCTCGGCGTAGCGGGAGAGCAGCTCCGCGCAGTGGTCCGCGGAGCCGACGCAGACCTGTGCAGCGAGCTCGGCCGGGTCCCGTCCGCCCAGGGCCGGGGCCAGCTCGTCGGCGAGCACGCGA